>NZ_CASFWU010000071.1 GCF_949298305.1 uncultured Bacteroides sp.
TATTTCAACTTCTTCACCGCCTGACTGGCTCCTGCTCCGGGTATCAGGGTGAATCCCCAGGTGTATTCGCGGTCGGCAGGCAGGGTGTATTCGGGTTCGGGACGCGAGTACCAGCTGTCATAACCGGCCAGTCCCTGTTGCTTCAGGTCGAGGCAGACTTCAACGAAGTCGCGCGGGGTGATGTCGTTGATGTGCGTCTGGCGAGGCTTGTCGTAGGGGCCTATTTCGGGACGGTTGGCTATCTCCTGCGGAGTGAAGTTGTTCCACTGGTAGGGACGGTTAGTGGCCTTTCCGGCGTCGAAGTCCTCAACGGAGTTGCGCAGGGCGTTGAACTCCATCAGGCTGTCGGCTACAATCAGCAGACTCTTTCCGCGTCCGTTCAGCGAGAGCCAGCGTGTGTCGCAGTGGTGACCGTTCTCCTGCGGGCGTACGTAGGGGAAGTATTCGTCGTCGGCCGTGCTGCGGTACAGTCCTATCGGGCTGCCGGCCTTGCGGTCCCAGTAGTTCTCCTGCGGGCCGCGGCCCAGGTAGGCCAGCTGGTTCATCGTGGCAGGCAGACGGAAGCGGACACCGATGCGGGGAACGACCATCTTGTCGCGTGCGCTGACGCTTTGGGCATCGCGTCCGGGCGAGAAGGTGGCCGTGGCGGTAGCTTCGGAGATGTCTATCTTCACGCCGTCCAGGTGGGCAGGAGTGAAGCGGGTGGACACGTTCATCACGCCGTCGGGATATATCTTATAGGTGATGAAGAACTCGTTTCCGGCAGGCAGCTTGTAGACGATGTTCACCAGCGCATTTCGGCCCGACATTTCGGCCGTGGCGCTTGATACCCGGAAGTTGCGGCTCGACACTTCCCATATCACCAGTCGTCGGGGGTTGCCGCTTCCGTAGTCGTTGTCGTTGGGGGCACGCCAGAAGTTGGGCCGGATGCCGAATCCGCCGTTGAAGTACTCGGTGCCGTTCACGCGGTAGGACGTAAGGATGCCCGACTGCTTGTCGAACGTGAAGCTGACTTTCGAGGAGGTAACCTTCAGTTCGTTGCCCTCGTTGTCGATGCTGAGTGCGGGGCCACCGGCCTGATAAGCGTCCTTGTCGGCGGGCACTTGCGGCAGGACGAACTGGTCGTGCGCAATGACGTGTCCGGCGGGGATGCAGCCTTCGGCCCGCGTGGTGGTCACTTCGAAGTCTATCAGGTAGTCGGTGCCTGTCTGGGGCTTGAGGCCCGATACGGGCACGCTAATCTCCTGCGAAGTTTGCGGTGCGAGGTCGAGTGTGAGGCGGCCGTCGCGCAGCGTCTTGCCGTTGGCACGGATGGCATAGCGGATGGCGTAGTCCTTCAGACCGGTGAAGTAGAAGCGGTTGGTTACTTTAATCTTGCCGTTGGCCAGGTCGGTAGCTTCGAAACCTACATTCTGGTGGGCGTATTTCACTTCCGCCATGGCAGGATGAGGCGTACGGTCGGGGCTTACGATGCCGTTGCACAGGAAGTTTCCGTCGCTCGGCATGTCTTTACCAAAGTCGCCTCCGTAGGCGTAATAAGGTGTGCCGTCCCCGTCCTTGACGAGCAAGCCCTGGTCAACCCAGTCCCAGATGTATCCGCCCTGCAGGTTGGGATATTGATAGATGGCCTTCCACTGGTCCCACAGGTTACCGTTGGAGTTGCCCATGGCGTGCGAATACTCCGAAGGCACCACGGGGCGGTCGCTGCCCGCCTTTCCGATGGCTTCGAGCCACTGGGCGCTGGGGTATTGGGGCACGTACATGTCGGAGTTCCACTCCCACTGGGCGCGCTCGTAGTTGACGGGACGGTTCATTTCTTCCTTCTCCTTCAGGTAGAGGTAGGTCTGGTAGAAGTTATATCCGTTTCCGGCTTCGTTGCCCAGCGACCAGAAGGTGACCGAGGGATGGTTCTTGTTGCGTTCGTACATGTTGGCGGTGCGCTCTATATGGGGTTTCAGCCATTCGGGGTTGTTGCCCAGGGTGCCGCCTTTGCGCAGGTCGTAGTACATGCCGTGCGACTCGATGTTGGCCTCGTCGTAAACATAGAGTCCGTACTCGTCGCACAGTTCGTAGAAGCGGCGGTCCTGCGGATAGTGGCACAGGCGGACGGTGTTGATGTTGTTCAGCTTCATCAGTTCGAAGTCCTTGCGCATCAGCTCTTCGGTCACGTAGTGGCCCGTCTCGGGGTTGTGTTCGTGGATGTTGACGCCTTTCAGCTTGATGGGCTGTCCGTTGAAGAGGAGCACGGTGTAGGGTCTTCCGTTGCCGGCAGTCTGGTCGATGGGTTTGATTTCGATGCGGCGGAAGCCCACGTTTTGCGGGATGACTTCGGTCACCCGGCCGTCTTCCTTGACGGTGAGCAGCAGCTTGTAGAGGTTGGGATGCTCGGCACTCCAGGTGCTGACGTTTTCCAGCTCTGTCTGGAAGGTGGCTGTCGTGGGGCCGTCGGGTTTCAGCGTCAGGGTTTGTTCGGATGCGGCGGCTGTACGGCCAGCGGCATCGAGCAGTTCGTAGGCGATGCTGACGGATTTGGCCTGTCCGCTGTGGTTCTTCAGGTCAATGGCCAGGCGGAAGAGACCGTTGCGGTAGGTGTCGTCGAGGGTAGAGACGATGCGGTAGTCCTGCACGGCGATGCGGGGCTGCGACCACAGGAAAACGTCGCGCTCGATGCCGCTCATGCGCCAGAAGTCCTGACACTCCAGATAGGAGCCGGTGCTCCAGCGCAGGATTTTAAGCGTCAGCACGTTCTTGCCGGGTAGCAGATAGGGGTTGATGAGGTATTCGGCGGGATTCTTGGAGTCTTCGTTGTAGCCCACTTCGCGGCCGTTGACATAGACATACACGCCCGACTTGGCTCCGGCGATGTGCAGATAGACGTCGCGTCCGTCCCAGCCACTGGGGATGGTGAAGTCGCGGCGGTAGACACCCGTCGGGATGTCGTCGGGCAGCAGGGGCGGCTGCGGGTTACGGGGCTTGAATTCGTAGCCGTGGTTGGTGTAGATGGCGGTGCCGAAGCCTTGCACTTCCCAGTTGCCGGGCACGGTGATGTCGGCCCAGTTCGAAGTGTCGGCCGAAGGGTCGGTGATGCCGGCAGGAAGCTGGCGGTAGGAATCGACAAAGTAGAACTTCCACGTGCCGTTCAGCAGCTGGTAGTAGGGACTGTTTTCGTAACGGGCGGTGAGGGCTGTAGCTCGGTCGCCGTAGGTCATGAACGAGGAGCGGGGCGCTTCCTTGTTCACCGATACCGTTTGAATATCTTGCCAGTAAGGCTTTTCCGGTTGCCCGGCGTCGTTGTTTGCCAGTGCACGGGTCAGGCAGAGGCAGCTCAGGAAAATCAGGAGCAGGCCGTTTTTTAAGAGATGTACCATGAATAGGAATATTAAGGTTATATGTTGACAAAGATAATGTTAAAAATCAAGTCTCGCAAATACGGGGAGAGAATGTTTGACGAAATGTCATTTTGTATTTCCGAGGCGGCGAGAATCCGTTATTTCCGTCCGTCGTACGGGGCGTGCGCAATTTCGCGAGCAGATTTCCGTATCTTTCTTACAGATAGGCGAATAGCGAAATGCTTACAGTTGAAATAGAACGGAAACGACGGAAAACGAAGCCGGAAACAGTGTTCCTGCCACCGAAATACCATGCTTTCGAGGCGCACAAGCATTGCTCGCGAGGCGCACAAGCAATGTTCGCGAGCCGTACAAGCATTCTTCCGGCGCCGCACAAGCGTTGCGGAAGTGGAAAACAAGCGTTTTCGGGAGCATTTTCGTGCATATCCATGCACTTTTGCGGGCGATTTATGCAGTTCGGGCTTCTGCTTTGCAGGAAACGGATAAAGAGGCGGTAAGCAAAACAGCCGTTCCGCCTGTCACAACGACAGGGAAACGGCTGTATGGGTGTGCAAAAAGATTTTCTCAGGAAGCCTTGTTCCGTTCCAGTTCGCTGAGCGATTCCATTTTCTTCTTCTCTAAAAATTCATAGACGCCGCAAAGGTGCTCGCGTACGCGCTGGTGGCCGAATTCGTACACCTTGCTGACCAGCCCGTCCAGGAAGTCGCGGTCGTGGCTGACAACGATAAGCGTGCCGTCGAAGTCCAGCAGGGCCTGCTTCAGGATGTCCTTGGTCTTGAGGTCGAGGTGGTTGGTGGGCTCGTCCAGAATGAGCAGGTTCACCGGTTCCAGCAGCAACTTAATCATGGCCAGCCGGGTACGCTCGCCGCCGGAGAGCACCTTGACTTTCTTCATCGAGGCCTCGGGACTGCCGAACATGAAGGCACCCAGCAGGTCGCGTATCTTGTTGCGTATCTCGCCTTTGGCCACGTCGTCGATGGTTTGGAACACCGTCAGGTTTTCGTCCAGCAGCGAAGCCTGGTTCTGGGCGAAGTAGCCTATCTGCACGTTGTGGCCCAGCGTCAGGGTGCCTTCGTGCTCAATCTCGCCCATGATGCACTTCACCAGCGTGGACTTTCCCTCGCCGTTGCGGCCCACGAAGGCCACCTTGTCGCCGCGTTCGATGGTGAGCGTGGCGTTGCGGAACACCACGTGGTCGCCGTACGTCTTGCCCACGCCGTCCATGATGACGGGATAGTTGCCCGAGCGGGGCGACGGGGGGAACTTGAGGCGCAGGGCCGAGGTGTCCTCCTCGTCCACTTCGAGCAGTTCCAGTTTCTCCAGCATCTTCACGCGGCTCTGCACTTGCAGGGTTTTCGAGTAAGTCCCCTTGAAACGTTCGATGAACTCTTTGGTTTCGGCAATGAACTTCTGCTGTTCGTCGTAGGCCTTCTGTTGCTGTTCGCGGCGTTCCTTGCGCAGCTCCAGGTATTTGGAATAGTTCACCTTGTAGTCGTAGATGCGTCCCATGGTCACCTCGATGGTGCGGGTGGTGATGTTGTCCACGAACTTGCGGTCGTGGCTGATGACTACCACCGCCTTGCCGTTGCTGATGAGGAAGTCTTCGAGCCACTGGATGGACTCGATGTCCAGGTGGTTGGTGGGCTCGTCCAGCAGCAGGACGTCGGGTTTCTGAAGGAGCAGTTTGGCCAGCTCGATGCGCATGCGCCATCCGCCGCTGAAGTCGCTGGTGGGGCGGCCGAAGTCGGTCCGCTCGAAGCCGAGGCCCAGCAGGGTCTTCTCCACGTCTTCCTCGTAGTTGGTGGCGTCGATGGCATAGAACTTCTCGCTCAGGGCGGACACCTGCTCGATGAGCTGCATGTAGCTGTCGCTCTCGTAGTCGGTGCGCGTCTCCAGTTCCTTGTTCAGGCGTTCAATCTCGGCCTCCATCTCGTGCAGGTGGGCAAAGGCCTGGGCAGTTTCCTCGAACACGGTGCGTCCGTCTTCGGTCATCAGGTGTTGCGGCAGGTAGGCCACGACGCAGTCTTTGGGCACCGATACCTTTCCCCGTGTGGGCTGCCGGATGCCTGCAAGGATCTTCAGCAGGGTGCTTTTCCCGGCTCCGTTCTTTCCCATGAGGGCGATGCGGTCCTTTTCGTTAATCACAAAAGAAATGTCGCTAAATAAAGTAGTGCCGCCAAATTCTACGGCCAGTCCGTCTATTGAAATCATAAGTCCGTTTTAAATGAGGTACAAAGATAGTGCATTTGTGTGTGATTCTTTTTATCTTTGCTGTCCTTAATCGAAAACTGTACGATGGATCTGGTTATAAACTGCAAGAAAATAGAAGAACTGGATGAAACCCTCCAGAAAGTATTGTGCTTTTACGCATATTGTGCCGACTTTATTCCTACCAAGACCTTAGAAGCGTTGTGGAAAACCTTGCCGACCATGCCGCATGGCATGAAAAAGGCGCTGGACTTGCTGAATTCGAAGGGAATGTTGCTGATCTACAACTACGACTGGACTTCCAAAATGTATGTATATAGCGTTTCGTTCAAATACTATTTCCCGGTTCTTTATTTTCTGAAGACACGCCATCCGGAGTGGGAAGACGACTATCGCCGGTGTGTGGACCACGATTATGAGAAGAATACGATGTTTCTCGAACTGGAAGAAGCTTTTGTGGCAGTGCTTGAAGGTCGGGAAAGCAAATTGCCGGCATCGTGGGACAAAATGGATATGTTTCCCTATCTCTTTCCTGTGGCTTTCGATCCCTGCGTCAGCCCCTTGTTCTTGCAGTTGGACGAGCAGCTGTTTGTCGAGGCCTTTTCCCGACTCTTGCTTTATATGCAGCAGAACGACTATCTGGATGAAGAAAACATCCTGCCACAGTGGTTAGAGACGAAACGTCTGCCAATCAAGACAAAGGTCCGGTTGCGCTCCATGCTTGCCCTTTACCGTTACTATTCGCACGGGGAGTACAAGCCCTTGCAGGATGCGTCCGACGGCGTTTACTTTTGGATACTGAATGCCGTATATGCCCTGCACCACGAAAGATATGCCGATGCAGTGACCTTGTTCGACAAGGCTTTGAAAATAAGAAACCAGACAGCCAGCAATAAGAATATATTCGATAACGCGCTGACCTGTTACTTCCTGATTATGGCTTACGTGCACGAGGCTTCGGCTTCGAGTGTCAAGAAGCTGGACCAGTTTCTGAAGAAAAAGGTAGTGAGGGAACGTTTAAGTCTGTTGCCGGCTTACGTCGCAGCCGATGCTTTCAGAGACGAGGAACGCAAACCCAGCCGGGGGTTGGTGCAGCAACTCCTCGAACAGCTCTTTCGACCGGAAATCTTATATTCGTATTTCGGCTTTTTGTTTATCCGTTATTTTGGGCTGACCGATTTCCTGCAGGATAAGGAATTGGAAGAACCCCATCCGCGACAGGCCATCTTCAAGCACGAACTTTCCGCTTACCTTACGCTGACTGCGGATGAGCGTACCCGGCTTGCCCGGGCTTACGGTACGTCGCCTGCTCTGACCTCCATACGCCAGAAGCAGGCATGGGAGCTGTTGATCGAAGATTTGCTGAAGAATGAAAGTCTGGCAGGCAGCGAACAGAAGGAAGAAAAGGATGCACGGCTGATGTACCTCATCAAGCAGAGGTACATAGAAGTGCGCGAACAGACCCGCCTGAAGTCGGGGAAGTGGAGCAGCGGAAAACCTATTTCGAATATACGTTACTTTCAGGAAGGTTCGGCGTTGATGGACGAATTTGACAGGCAGATCTGGAATAAATACCGGCAGGGCAACTATGATTCGATGTATTTGAGTGTGATGCTGCCTATGATGGTAGGCTGCGACCGTCTGTATACCGGCTATTACGCCCCTTTCGAACAAGTGAAGGTAGACGAGGAGAAACCTTATCTGTCGGTGGAGAAAGTGGGGAACCGGTTCAACATAACCTCCAACATCCCCCTGTCGGCACTGCTTGATACGCCCGATAGTCATATTGTACTGAAGAAATCAGATACTTATTATACCGTGATTCCCGTCACGCCGAAGCAGTGGGATTATTACCGTCGTCTGCTCATGGTAGGATATTTCCCTTTGGAAGCCGAGGCGCAACTGAAGGACTTCCTGCCCCGCATCAGTGATACGGTAGAAGTGCATTCGTCGCTGCTGGAGAACGGCTCTACGCTGGAAACGGTAGAAGGAAGTGCTGAGATAGCGCTGCAAGTCCGTCCGCAAGGCAGGCAGTTCGAGGTAAAGACCTATGTCAAGCCTTTGCCGAAGGGCAAGGGAGCTTTTCTGCCCGGCGAAGGAAACGCACTGGTGTTCGACGAGGCAGATGGCAAGCGGGTGCAGGTGAAGCGTCACCTCGGCAAGGAACGCAGGAACTACGAAGTGCTGAACAACTTCATGGAAGACAGCTTCGGCCGTTCGCTCGAAAGGCAGAGCATCAGCCTGTTGCCCGAAGAGTTGCTTTCGCTTATCGACTTTGTGCGCCAGTCTTCCGACACTTATTACATCGAGTGGCCCGAAGGCGAAAAGCTGCGTCTGAAGCTTCCCGTTTCGACCGAGAACATGCACGTGCGTCTGGAGACAAAGGGCGATTGGTTCGACATCGAAGGAGATGTGCAGATTGACGACCACACCGTGCTCAGCATGACACAGTTGCTCGACCTGCTGGGGCAGAGCCATGGAAACTTTATCCGTCTGAACGAAACCGATTACCTGAAACTGAACGAAAGTCTGCTGAAACAGCTGCGTAAGCTGGAGGCGCTTACCGTGAAGGAACATGGGCAGATGCACATTTCGCGCTTCAACGCGCCTTTGCTGGACGACGCCATGCCGGGCGAGCTGGAAGTACAAGGTAACCGTTTGCTGGACGACTTGCGTGCGTCGATCAGGCACAGCATGAAGGTCAAAGCCGGTGTGCCCAATACCTTGCAGGCTACGTTGCGCGGTTATCAGCTCGAAGGATTCCGCTGGATGGTGCGTTTGTCCAGTTGGGGAGCCGGTGCCTGCCTGGCCGACGACATGGGTTTGGGAAAGACGGTACAGACCATTGCTTTCTTGTTGTACAGAGCAGCCGAAGGAGCTTCGCTGGTAGTGGCTCCGGCTTCGGTGGTTCCCAACTGGAAGAACGAACTGCAACGCTTTGCCCCTACGCTGAACGTACATGTACTGAACGGGGCAGACGACCGCAAGGCACTTATCGACGGTGCGGGCGAATACGATGTGATACTGTCGACTTACGGCCTGCTGGTCAATGCGGAAGAGCCGCTGGTGGGCAAGCAGTGGAATGTAGTGTGTCTGGACGAGGCACATACCATAAAGAATCGTGATACAAAGACGTCGAGAGTAGCTATGCAACTGCAGGCATCGGCACGCCTCATCCTGACGGGTACTCCCATACAGAACCATCTCAGCGAGTTGTGGAATCTGTTCCGTTTCATCACTCCCGGCCTGTTGGGCAGTTACGAACAGTTCCGCCTGAAATTCATTGTTCCCATCGAAGAAGGCGATAAGGAGAAGCAACGTCAGCTGAAGCGCATCGTCCAGCCTTTTATGCTGCGACGCACCAAGTCCGAGGTAGTGGAAGAACTGCCCGAGAAGATGGAAATCACCTTGCCGGTCGAGCTGTCGGAAGAAGAAATGGCGGTGTACGAAGTGATTCGCCGTCGTGCCAAGGCGATGCTCGAAGAAAGCAATGCCGTAAGCATGAGTACACTGGCCGAAATCACCCGTTTGCGTCAGGCCGCCTGTTCCATAGCCCTGACAGACGGCCGCTGGAAAGGCGAGACGACGAAGATACAGATGTTGCTCGACCTCATAGCCGAAATCAAAGAGGGCAACAACCGTGTACTGGTCTTCAGCCAGTTTACGTCTTTCCTGGAGTTGGTTCGGAAGCGCCTTGACGAGCTGGGTGAGCCTTATTTCTATCTGGACGGTTCGGTAACCATGAAGCAGCGCGAGGAACTGGTACGCAAGTTTCAGCAGGGCGAGTGCCCCATCTTCCTCATCAGTCTGAAGGCTGGCGGACTGGGGCTGAATCTGACGGGAGCCAATTACGTCATCCATCTGGACCCGTGGTGGAATCCGGCCATCGAACAACAGGCCACCGACCGTGCCTATCGCATCGGGCAACAGAATCGTGTGACTGTTTATCACCTGATAGCCCAGCACACTATCGAAGAGAAAATACTGCGCCTTCACCGCACCAAGCGCGACTTGGCCGACTCATTGCTCGAAGGCGCCAATGCCGGTTACAAACTGACCGACAAGGAACTGCTGGAGATGCTGACGGAACAGGACGGATAAGTCTACTCCTCCGTGCGGGGTTGCGCCAGTTTATGCTTGACGAACTCCAACTTCCGGTTGGCTTCTTCGATGTTCTGTTTGATTTCGGTGATGGCTGCCAGCACTTGGGCCAGTTCGTAGATGCCGGCAGCAGCCTGGCGGTCGGTAGCAGTCATGGTGGTCGAGTAGGAACGCTCTCCCTGATAGTTCACCTTGAGGTTCTTGTCGCGGTTCATGCAGATGAATCCGATGACGTTGCCGTCTTCGCCCAGTTTGTAGTCGGCTTTTTCAATCTTTTCGCCCAGGTCGGTCGTTTCGTAACTGTCTTTCGAGGCAGGGGTTTCGGCAAAGCTGCCGTCGGGGGCTACTACTTTCACAGCGATGTGGTGGATGTTGCTTGCTCCGCAGTAGATGGAGGTCATGCTCATTTTACCCGTTTCGTCTACCTGGAAACGCAGGAACGAGCGGTGCAGGTTCTTCTCAATTACCTGTGACGGATGCAGGTAGAGCCCGACTTGCTGGTAGGCAGTGTCTTTTTCGAGTACGAATTTCCCTTTCAGCGCATCCAGTTCCTTCTGTTTTCCGTTGAGGGTGCTGTCCAGATAAGCAAGAGTTTTTTCCTGTTCCTTCAGTTCCACTTCAAGCATCAGCTTCTGGCCTTCGCGCCGTGTGTCGAATGCTTTCGGGTAGAGTATCTTGATACTGTCTATCCGCAGTTTGGCTTCGTTGTAGTCGCCGTTTTCGTAGGCGGTACGTGCTGCCTGCAGCTGTACGGCAGCTTTCTTTTCGATGTTTTCGCAGGCTACGAGCAGGCCGCAAAGGCAGGCCAGGAGTAATTCTTTCTTCATGGGTGTTCCGTTCTTTGTTTTTTTGAGTCTGTAAGTTTATAAGTTATTGTTTTACTTCAACTTAAAAACTCAAAAACTTATAAACTGATAAACTCGTCTACTTAGGTAAGCGTATTTTTGAAGCAAAAATAGAAATAATATCCGTATCTTTGCGTTTCCTTAAACGATAAAATATGATAGAGTTGACAGCTGAAGAACTGAAACAGCGTTTCAGTGACAATATATTCAAGCAAATATCCGCGACGGCAGACGAGCTTGGGCTGGAATGCTACGTGGTAGGCGGATACGTTCGCGACATTTTTCTGCAACGTCCTTCCAAGGATATCGATGTGGTTGTGGTGGGCAGCGGCATTGCCATGGCCGAGGCGTTGGGTCGCCGGTTGGGTAAGGGCGCGCACGTGTCGGTATTCAAGAATTTCGGTACGGCCCAGCTGAAATACCGGGGCACGGAGGTGGAGTTTGTGGGAGCCCGCAAGGAGTCGTACACGCACGACTCGCGCAAGCCCATTGTGGAAGACGGCACCCTGGAGGATGACCAGAACCGTCGCGACTTCACCATCAACGCACTGGCCGTCTGCCTGAACAGCAGCCGTTACGGCGAACTGGTGGACCCCTTCGGCGGCATGGAGGACATGAAGGAGCGTACCATCCGCACGCCGCTCGACCCGGACATCACTTTCAGCGATGACCCCCTGCGCATGATGCGCTGCATCCGCTTTGCCACCCAACTCAACTTCTATATCGACGACGAGACGTTCGAGTCGCTCTGCCGCAACAAGGAGCGCATTTCCATTATCTCCAAGGAACGCATCGCCGACGAACTGAACAAAATCATGCTGTCACCCATTCCTTCCAAGGGCTTCATCGACCTGGACCGCAGCGGGCTGCTGGAACTTATCTTCCCCGAACTGGTGGCCTTGCAGGGAGTGGAAACCCGTAACGGCCGCGCCCACAAGGACAACTTCTACCACACGCTGGAGGTGTTGGACAACATCAGCCGCAAGACGGACAATCTGTGGCTGCGCTGGGCGGCCCTGCTGCACGACATTGCCAAGCCGGTCACCAAACGCTGGGACCCGCGTGCGGGCTGGACCTTCCACAACCACAACTTCATAGGCGAAAAAATGGTACCCAACATCTTCCGTAAGATGAAGTTGCCCATGAACGAGAAGATGAAGTATGTGCAGAAGCTGGTAGGGCTGCACATGCGTCCCATCGTGATAGCCGATGATGTGGTGACAGATTCGGCTGTACGCCGGTTGCTGTTTGAAGCCGGCGATGACATTGACGACCTGATGACGCTTTGCGAAGCCGACATCACGTCGAAGAACATGGACAAGAAGCAGCGCTTCCTGAACAACTTCCAACTGGTGCGCCAGAAACTGAAAGACCTGGAGGAACGCGACCGAATCCGCAACTTCCAGCCGCCTGTAAGCGGCGAGGAAATTATGGAAACCTTCGGCTTGTCTCCCTGCCGGCAGGTGGGTTCGCTGAAGAGCGCCATCAAGGATGCCATCCTGGACGGTGTCATTCCAAACGAATACGAGGCTGCCCGTGCCTTTATGCTGAAACGTGCCGAAGAGATGGGACTGAAGCATTCGTGAAATTTGTCATGGTTTTCCGTGACAAATGTCTTCTTGTGTGTTTGTTTTTTTTCTTTGCTTGTCTCTATTATATAGGGACTTAGCAAAATACGCATGGAAAGACGCAAAAAAAATGAGGAGGTATTTTCCCCGTAGTATAGAATAAATGTTTATATTTGCAAAATCTTATCAAGCATAACTCAATATAAACATTATAAACTATGGATACGATGAAATCATGGACTCTTTTTTTTAAAAGAAAAAGAGCGCTATTGCTTTTGGTAATGTCTTTGGCCGCAGGACAGGCTATGGCTCAAGTAGAAGTAAAAAGGGTATTCCCTTCTGAGAAAGATATTACGTCTTTTGACAATACAACATTCTGCACAGCTTTTTTGGCTGATGAAAAATTGTGGACTTTACGTGATATACCTGTTGCCGATGTGTATGGCGTACAGAAAATCGTGTTTAACCCGACGGGAAGTTCTTTGGCATTGATTCGTGAGAAGAAGCCAGTCAGCATCTATTCATTCCGGAACCGGAACAACCGGATGTTTGAATTGAAAGAGACACGGAAGGATGTGAAGAAGAAAAAACCGGTTACTATTGCAATGTGTTATGGCGCAGACGCCCGTAACTTTATAACCTCCAATTCATTAGGCGAGATTATCATTTATGATACCAAGGAATATCTTCCGCAGGCTTACATTCAGGGAAAAGCTCCGGCTACAGCTTTGGCCTTAAGCTCCAATAACTATTTCATTGCAGCAGGAGTTGGCAAGGGCATTGATGTTTGGAACTTCCAGACCAAACAAATTCGTACAAATATCCCGATGCCTGCTGTGGTGACCGATTTGACATTCTCGGCCGATGCCTCACAATTGGCTGTCGTAACTGACGATGGCCGTTTGACTATCATTGATACCAAGAACTGGGAAAAGGTTGACATCTTCGATAAAATAGGCGGCAAACTGACTTCTCCTTCTTTCCATCCGGAAGGTAAGTATGTCAGTGTGGTAAAAGATGGCAATGCAATTGTTATCGTCAACCTGAAGAACAGTGTGGTTGAGCAGACTTTGGATGAAAAGGCCGGTAACGTATATGCCAGCCGTTTCTTCATGAACAGACAGACAAGCGAGGTCTTCATGCTTTCAAACCGCATCAACAGCCTTGTATTCTGGGACGCCAACGGCTTGAATCCGTTCTACGGCAAGTTGATTAGTAAAGAAGTGGATGCGAAGATGAATGAATGGGTGAAGATGATGCAGGGTGAATCCATGGAAGACTATGCAATTCGTGTGAACGACGAAACTCGTTTGAAGCAGCAGCAATTGTTCGCTCAGGAAGTTGCTACCGAAATGGCCGGCGACCGTATTGCCATCGACAATCCTTTTGTAGGAGAGTATGATGCTTCAAGTAATATGTTGAACATCGGATTTAACACGTTGCCTTCCATTTCATTGGAAGTGCCTGCCGGTGAAGTGGGTGATTTCAAGGATGCCAAGAACCTGACGTTCTCCAATGCTGTATATGTGTTGAATGATAAGGATGAATTTGAATTGGCCTATGTGGAAGTCCGTAATGAAACAACTAACAAGGTCTACATTTATGACAACATCGGACGCACTAAGCTGACTGCCTTGGAAGCAGACGACAATTTTGTTCCGTTGGAAGTGATGCAGCAGGCCAGCCGCGAAGAAGTTCAGTTGAAAGAAATTAAGGAAGCGGTTGTGGAAGAGAAGAAGCAGGATAAGCTGATTACTGAAAATACACAGATTGATGTTAGAACGGAAGTGGTTCCCGGTGTGGATGCCGATGGTAACAAAATCCTGAATTACAAGGTAGGCTATCAGTACGAGGTAATCAACAAGGCTTTCTCCGCTAAGGAAGACTTCCCCTCGGGCGGTTATAACATCGAGCGCTCCAATGCGGCCATGTCTTTGATGAAAATTATCAAGAACGCTTTTGAAGGCGATTTCTCCAAATATTTGTCTGAGGGCAAACAGGTGAAGGTTATCATCACCGGTTCGGCAGATGCCAGCCCCATTCGCGGACGTATAGCATATAACGGACAGTATGGTGAATATGTGGACGAACCCTATTATAAAGACGGTAATCTGGATAACATCACAGTGACCAAGGCATCGGGCATCACCAGCAACGAACAGTTGGCCTTGATGCGTGCAGCCGGCGTGAAGGACTACGTTGAAAAGAATGTAACTACTTTGAAGAATACGAAGAACGAGTATGAATTCCATGTAGAAGTAGCCAAGGAACGTGGAGGTGAATTCCGTAAGATTGATGTTGAA
>NZ_CASFWU010000072.1 GCF_949298305.1 uncultured Bacteroides sp.
GTAGAAGTCGCCCAAGCGTGCATGGCCGAGCGGCTTGTTGCCCAGCACGCCGGGCAGCGGCTCGTCGGTGATGGTGAAGGTGTACACCTCGCTCCAGTCGGACGATGCCACCGCTGTCACCGCCTTGACGCTCGCGCTGCGTCCGGTCGGAGCATCGCCTTCAGCCAGTGCCTTGACGCTCACGCTGTGCTCGCCCGGAGCGTAGTCGAAGAGGCTGAAGCTGATTCCGGGTTCGGAAACGGGCATTTCCTTCCCGTCGTCTATCTTGTAGAGATAGGAAGCGGCATTCGCGACGGGCGCCCACGAGACGGTCACGGTGCAGCTCTCCTTATTCACATCGGCATTCAGCGCATCGGGCGCCTGCAGCTTCGCGCTTCCGACGGAGAAGTCTGCCTTGCCCCACTCCGAGGGGCTGAACAAATCGGGCTGGGCGGTACTGACCGCCTGCACCGTGATGGAGTGGCTGCCTCCCTCGAATTTACTGTACGGCTGGAGTTCGAGGCGCGTCTCCCCGGTTTTGTACAGGGTTTCGTCGCCGGAAATCTTGTAATGGTAGTTGTCCGCATGCTCCACCGCCTGCCACGAGGCGATGATGGTCTTTGCATTCCTGTCCACATCCACTGTGACGACCGGAGTGGCGAGTTGCGTCTGGCCGATGGAGGGCTGGTCATCCTTGTCGCAGGCCGTCATCAGCAGGATGGCCGCGAACATCTGCATTGCTGCGTAGTATAGTTTCGTTTTCATCATATCATACCTCCTGTTAAGTTTTATGTTTCTGCATTCCGCACCCTGCGGAGAGGCAGGCGGGCAATCGCAGCCGGAACCCCGTTCGGCCCCTTGTTCCCCGGCTGCCGGATAGCCGTCAGACCATCCGGCAGCCGGCCGGAAGAAGTGTCAGCCTATCGGGTTGTCGTCTTCGCCGCCACCGGTGCCACCGCCGCCCGTGCCGCCGGTCTCGCCGCCCGAGGGCAGCCCCTTGGCCTTGCGGTAGGCCGCCAGCGAGGCGTAGTCGATGCCGTCGGCCAGCACGCCGGCATTCTCGAAGGTGAGCTGCTGGATGATGGCGTTGCGGAACTTGCGGTTGGGCACGAAGCGCAGGCGGGCTTCATAAATCATGGTGTTGGGGTCGAACTCGTTGATGTCGGCCACGCCCTTGCTGCGGAAGGTGATGCGGAGGTCGCCCATCTCGCCCAGGGGCACCGATTCGCCCTTGCGCAGCTTGCTGATGGCATATTCGGTCAGGTGTACCAGCCCTGCCGTCAGTTCGATGGGGGCCGTGGTTGTGTTCGCGGTGGCGGCACGGGTGGCGCTGTCGGCCTCCTCGGCTTCGCCTGTGATGGGGGTGGCGTACCACAGGGGTGCCTCTTCACGATTGTTCGGGTTCACTTTCTGAATCAGTTTGTACTTCATAGCTGTTTCCTCCTGTTCTTTTAGTTAGACTTCGGTTCATTGGCCGTCCTCCGTTCCGCACCCCCTCCGCCCGTCCTTTCGGAGGGCCTGCGGGGAGACCGGGCGTCTGCCTGCGGGAAGACCGGATGTCTGCCTGCGGGAAGACCGGATGTCTGCCTGCGGGAAGACCGGATGTCTGCCTGCGGGAAGACCGGATGTCTGCCACCGGATGTCTGCCTGCGGGAAGACCGGATGTCTGCCTGCGGGGAGACCGGATGTCTGCCTGCGGGGAGACCGGGCGTCCGCCTGCGGGAAGACCGACGGTTCCGCCAGGGGCTTCGGGACACTGCGGTTTTTGGCTCGGCTGTACCAAAGATAAAGGATAAGTTTTTAATTCACAATAGGTTGAAGGGTGGCTATACACGAACACCCCCGCCGTTTACACGAACGGGGCACTGGCATACACGAACGGATGTTTTTTTCGGCACGGGCCTGTGGAGATTGGATTTGTTGGTGGAAAAGAATATATTTGCAGACGAAAGCCTTTGAACGAAAACACATTCTGCATGAATACGAAACGCTCCATACTGCTTTGCCTGCTCGCCGTGCTGGCGGCCCAGCTGCCCGGTGGCGCCACGGCCGCCGCAGAGCCCGCCGCCGTCACCTCGGAATACGCCTGCCGCCGCTACACCACGCAGGACGGCCTGCCGCAGATGCTCACCGAATACATCTGGCAGGACGCGAAGGGCTACATCTGGATTGGCACCCTGGGCGGCTTCGTGCGCTACGACGGCTTCGAGTTCATACCTTATTTAAAGGGAAAGCAGGAGAACATCCTCTCCTTCTGCCCCGGGCCGGACGGCAGCCTGTGGGCCCTCGGCTTCAGGCGCAAGCACGTGGTGGACAAGGAGGGGACGATGCGGACGGTGCCCCTGACGGAGAGCGGACTGCTGCTGAACAACCTCAACGCCTACTCGCTGCCGCCCGGCCTGGTGCTGCTGGAAGACGAGCAGGAACACTGGCGCCAAATCTGCCGCCTGACCGACGGGGGAACGGAAACCTTGCTGGCGTCGCCCCTGCTGGACGACATGGACACGCGCCGCAGGGTCTATCTGGACAGCGTCACGCAGACGTTCTACATCCCCACCCCGCGCCTCGTCTACCGGATAAAGACCGACGGCACCTGCCTGCAGCCCATCGTGCGGGCCGAGTCCTACTCGCTCCTGAGGGACGGGAAGCGGCTCCTGCTCTTTGCCGCCGACGGCATCTACGAGGTGGACGGGCCCCGCGCGTACCTCGTCTCCGCCTGCCGCTTCCTGGCGCCTGACTACGGCGTGAGCGCCTGCGCCGACCGCAAGGGGAACATCTTCATACACGACGCCCACAACCTGTACCGCCTCTCGAAGGACGGCAGCGTCAGGCGCATCGTGGACGGCATCAACCTCATCCGCCAGATGTTCATCGACCGCGAGGGCAACCTCTGGCTGGCCACCTACCAGGGCGTCTACAACTTCTTCCAGCTGAACTTCGTGAACCACCGCCTGAACGACCACAACGACATCCTGCGCGCCATTGACGAGGACGCACAGGGACGCCTGCTGGCGGGCACCCTGAACGGCCGCCTGCTTTGCGGGCCGGATGCCGCCGGACTGCGCCCCGTCCCCTACCTGCGCGAGGCGGAAAACTACTTCCTGCCCCGCACGGCCCGCATAGGCGGCACCACCTACCTGCTGGGCAGGGGCGACGTGCTGGCCTGCGACGGCGACGGACACCGCTGGCTGGGACTGCCGCGGCTCAACTACCAGTACCTGGGCAGCCACGCCGACAGCCTGCTCGTGGCCACCCGCCAGGCTGTCTACGTCACCGACGCCCGCGGGCGCATCCTCCAGACCCACGAAGGCCTGCGCGGCGTCTTCTGCGCCTGCCCCGACGGCGACGGCAGCCTCTACGTGGGCACCGCCTACGGCGTGGTACGCCTGCACGGCGACGAACGCCGGGACATTGCCCTGCCGGACAGCAGCGTTTCCTGCACGGCCATGACCGTCAGTCCCTACGGCGAAATCCTCTTTGCCTCGGGCGAGAACCTCTACACCGTGCGCAACGACTCCGCCGTGCTGGTGCAAAGCTATGCCAGCCCGATACGCTCGGTGCGCCAGACGCGCGACAACTTCCTCATCGTGGCCGTCACCGACGGGCTTTACATCACCGACAACCGCCTGCTGCAGACCATGTTCTTCAACCGCTACAACGGCTTTACGGGCATCGAGCCCCTGGCCGCCCACATTGCCGAGACGGACGACGGCACCGTCTGGATTCCCTGCGTGGACCAGGCCGTCGCCTTCCATCCCCACGAACTGGTCTACCAGTACACCCCGCCCCGGCTGGAACTCCTCTCCGTGCAGGCCTCGGCGGACAACGTCAACTGGCAGCGCGCCACGGCCGGCGCCGACGGGGTCATCCGCCTGGAGCACGGACTGCCCAACCTGCGCTTCTCCTACATCGCCATCTCCCACTCCGCCACCGACAACGTGCGCTACCGCTACCGCCTGAAAGGCTTCCAGGAGCAGTGGTCGCAGCCGCAGACGGGTCGCGAGGTGCAGTTCAGCAACCTGCCGCCCGGACGCTACCGGCTGGAGGTGTCGGCCCTGCTGGGCAACATCTCGTCGGACACCATCGGGGTGGACCTTCTGCTGAAGCCCGCCTTCTGGCAGCACACGTGGTTCTGGCTGGCGGTCGCACTGGGGCTGGCGGGCGGCATCTGGACACTGGCCTACACCTACTACAAGCGGCGCGACCGCCGGAAGATGGACGGGCTGCAGCGCGAAATCAAGCTGAACAACCTGCTGGTGAAGTCCATCCGCCTGAAGTCCATCCCCCACTTCAACGCCAACGTGCTGGCGGGCATCGAATACTTCATCCTGAACCACTCGGTGGAGGAAGCCAACAAGTACCTCTCCCTCTACTCGCGCTTCACCAGCTCCACCCTGCTTGACGTGGACAAGCCCTCACGCTCCCTGGACAAGGAGCTGGAGTACGTCCGCCTCTACCTCTCGCTGGAGCAGCTGCGCTACGGCGACAGTCTCTCCTACCGCATCAGCGTGGCGCCCGAAGTGGACACCGCCACACAGGTGCCCAACATGATACTGCACACCTACTGCGAGAATGCCGTGAAGCACGGGCTGCGCAACAAGGCCGGAAACGGACGCATTGACATCGAAGTCACCGCCCGCCCCGGCGGCATCAACATAGCCGTCACCG
The DNA here is from genome assembly GCF_949298305.1 of uncultured Bacteroides sp. GTDB lineage: Bacteria > Bacteroidota > Bacteroidia > Bacteroidales > Bacteroidaceae > Bacteroides. The sequence continues at coordinate 4,648 of NZ_CASFWU010000072.1, forward strand.
ACGACGGCGTGGGCCGCGAAGCCGCCGCCACCTTCTCCACCTCCTCCACCAGGCAGGGACTCAGCATCATGGAGCAGCAGATTGAACTCTACAACCAGCGCAACGACGAGCACATCGTGCAGACCGTGACCGACCTCAAGACCCCCGAGGGCCGGGCCTGCGGCACACGCTTCGAGCTGTTCGTCCCCGTCCGCTATAACTATTTCTGACCCACCCCAACGCCTATGAAGCACTTCCGCGCCATCATCGTCGAGGACGAGCGGCTGCCCCGCCTCTCGCTCCTCCGGAAACTGGAAACCTACCACCCCGACATCGAGGTGGTGGACTGTTGCGAAACCTACGAAGCCGCCCTCACCGCCGTCCTGCGCCACCGTCCGGACATCCTCTTCCTCGACATCCAGCTGCAGGGACACACAGGCCTGGAGCTGCTGCGCGAGCTGAAGGAGGCCATCCCCCTGCCCCACATCGTCTTCACCACCGCATACAGCAACTCGGAGTATCTGCTGCAGGCCATCCGCTTCGCCGCCGCCGACTACCTGCTGAAGCCCGTGGACGTGTCGGAGCTGGCAAAGGCCATCCGCCGCATCGAGGAGCGCAGCGCGGCGACCCTGTCCCCAGCAACGCAGCCCCCGGCACAGTCCGGCAAATTCCCCTTTCGTACCCTCAACGGCACCCTCTATGCCGGCAAGGACGAAGTAATCTACGTGCGCGCCAGCGGCAACTATTCCCAAGTCATGCTGCCCGAGGGCGAGGAAATCGTACTGGAGAGGCTCGGCGTCATCGAGAGCAAGCTGGGCGAGAGGCACTTCGTCCGCGCCGGACGCAACCTCCTGCTCAACAGCGACCTGATATACAAGATAGACCGCAAGCACAAGTGCTGCATCCTGCGCACACCCGCCGGACGCGAATACAGCGTGGAGCTGTCGGCCGGCGGGCTGGAAGCGGTGGAAAAGCTGTGATTGTCCGCCGCTTCCAGCCCGCGACTTTCGTTTTTTATCCCAATCTTTTGATAAGATAGGATGCGGTTCGGCAGAGGCAATTCGGAAAACTTCGTTTTCCATTTGCCTCTGCGCTCACCTTTCACTATCTTTGTACACCCTATCGGGAGGCGTTCCTTGTGACGAACGCCTCCCGCACGTGACTGACTAACTCATTAAACGAATGAAGATATGATACTGAACGAAAGAGACTTGCGCCATGAGCACGCATTGGCCGTGGCCCGACAGATGATGACCGCCGCCCGCACGGCTCCCAAAGGCAAGGGGATTGACGTGGTGGAGATAGCCCTGGTGACCGACAGCGACCTGCCGATACTGGCAGAGCGGATGCGGCAGATTGCGGACGAAACCGGCATGAAGTTCTTCCTGCGCGATGCCGACAACATCCTGCAGGCCGAGTGTGTAATTATAATAGGTACGCGCGAGCAGGCACAGGGCCTGAACTGCGGCCACTGCGGCTTCGCCACCTGCGCCGGACGGACCGAGGGCGTGCCCTGCGCGCTGAACACGGTGGACGTGGGCATTGCCGTGGGGTCGGCCTGCGCCACCGCCGCCGACCTGCGGGTAGACACGCGCGTGATGTTCTCCGCCGGCCTGGCCGCCCAGCAGCTGGGATGGCTGAAGGACTGCCGCAGCGTGCTGGCCATCCCCGTAAGCGCCTCCTCCAAGAACCCCTTCTTCGACCGCAAGCCTAAAGAAACCCAGCCATGACACAGCCCCTGCTACCCGCCGAATGGGCGCCGCAAAGCGGCGTACAGCTCACCTGGCCCCATGCCGGAACAGACTGGGCCTACATGCTCGACGAAGTGCAGGCGTGCTTCCTGCGCATAGCCCGCGAGATTGCCGCCCGCCAGCGGCTGCTGATTGCCGCACCCGACCCCGACGACGTGAAGCGGCAGATAGCCGACACCGTCCGCATGGACAACGTGCGGCTGGTGCAGTGCCCCACCAACGACACTTGGGCGCGCGACCACGGCGCCATCACCCTGCTCTGCGACGGACAGCCGCGGCTGCTCGACTTCAAGTTCAACGGCTGGGGCCTGAAGTTTGCCGCGGACAAGGACAACCTCATCACCCGCCGCCTCGTGGAGGCCGGCGCCCTGCACGGCGCCTACGAGAACCGCCTGGGCTTCGTCCTCGAAGGCGGTTCCATCGAAAGCGACGGTTGCGGCACACTGCTCACCACCTCCGAGTGCCTGCTCTCGCCCAACCGCAACGGGCAGATGACGCAGACCGAGATTGACGCCTACCTGCGCCGCACCTTCGGCGTGCGGCAGGTGCTCTGGCTGGACCACGGCTACCTGGCGGGCGACGACACGGACAGCCACATCGACACCCTGGCCCGCCTCTGCCCGCAGGACACCATTGCCTACGTGAAGTGTACCGACCCGCAGGACGAGCACTACGAAGCCCTCGGCCGGATGGAGGCACAGCTGCGCACCTTCCGCACCCCCGGCGGCATGCCCTACCGCCTGCTGGCCCTGCCCATGGCCGACGCCGTGGTGGAGGACGGCGAGCGCCTGCCGGCCACCTACGCCAACTTCCTCGTGCTGAACACGGCCGTGCTCTACCCCACCTACAACCAGCCGGACAACGACCGCCGCGCCGCCGAGGTGCTGGCACAGGCCTTCCCCGGCCGCGAGGTCGTGGGCCTGGACTGCCGCGCCCTCATCCGCCAGCACGGGTCGCTGCACTGCGTCACCATGCAATACCCCGAAGAAGTAATAGTTTAATATATCTGTTTAAAGCAAAGATTATGAGAAAGATAAAGATAGGCATCGTACAGCAGGCCAACACCGCCGACCTGCGCACCAACCTGATGAACCTGGCCAAGAGCATCGAAGCCTGCGCCGCACACGGCGCGCAGCTCGTCGTCCTTCAGGAACTGCACAACTCGCTCTACTTCTGCCAGACGGAGGACACGCAGCTGTTCGACCTGGCCGAGCCGATACCCGGCCCCTCCACGGGCTTCTACTCCGAACTGGCCGCCGCCAACCGCATCGTGCTCGTCACGTCGCTCTTCGAGAAGCGCGCGCCGGGGCTCTACCACAACACGGCCGTCGTCTTCGACCGCGACGGGAGCATGGCCGGCAAGTACCGCAAGATGCACATCCCCGACGACCCCGCCTACTACGAGAAGTTCTACTTCACCCCCGGCGACCTGGGCTTCGAACCCATACAGACCTCGCTGGGCCGCCTCGGCGTGCTGGTCTGCTGGGACCAGTGGTATCCCGAAGCCGCCCGCCTCATGGCGCTGAAGGGCGCCGAGCTGCTCATCTACCCCACCGCCATCGGCTGGGAAAGCACCGACACGGACGACGAGAAGGCCCGCCAGCTGGGCGCGTGGGTCATCTCGCAGCGCGGAAACGCCGTGGCCAACGGCCTGCCCGTCGTGGCCGTGAACCGCGTGGGCCACGAGCCCGACCCCTCGGGACAGACCAACGGCATCCTCTTCTGGGGCAACAGCTTCGTGGCCGGGCCGCAGGGCGAACTGCTGGCGCAGGCCGCCAACGACCGCCCGGAGAACCTCGTGGTGGAAGTGGACCTGGAGCGCTCCGAGCAGGTGCGCCGCTGGTGGCCCTTCCTGCGCGACCGCCGCATCGACGCCTACGAGGGCCTGGTGAAACGCTACCTGGACTGACGCGCGCCCAAACCGCGCCCCGACATACCTAACGACCAACCGCTGAAGATATGAACGACACCGACATTCCCACCGGCTACATCGGCTGCATGGCCGACGACGCCACCTGCCCGCAGGCAGCCCGCTGCCTGCGCGCCCTGGCCTACCGCCTGCGCGCAAGGCAACCGGAGCAGCCCGACTGGCTGACCATCATCAATCCGGCCAACACCGCGAGCCGCTACGCCACGCCGCAGTGCGCCCACTTCCGTCCGGCCACCCCCGTCCGTTACGCCAAGGGGATGCAGCACCTGTTCGACAACGTCCCCCTGGCCCAGGCAGGCGGCCTGCGCCGGGACGTCGGACACTGCTTCACCTCGCGCCGCATGTACTACCGCTACCGGACGGGCGAATACCTGCTGCCGCCCCGCATGCAGGAGGACATCGCGCGGATATTCCGCCGTCACGGCATCGCCGACGGCCCCTGCTTCGACAGCTACGTAGAGTCCTACGCCTGGTAGGCCCTCTCCCGCCCGGCCCGAGCCGGTGTGCCACGGAACCTCCCTTGCCGGGACGCGGCGGGTGGCCGCCGTCAGCGGAAGGTGACTTTCTTGTTCATCAGGAAATTGACCGCGCCGTAGACGAAGAGGCCGAGGAACTGGGCCAGGTACTCGTTGCAGCCCAACAGTTCGACCAGCGCGATGAGGAAGAGGAACTGGGCCCCGTAGGCCAGTCCGAAGGCAATGAGAAAGAGCAGCATCTGCCGCCAGATGCTGCTCTTCTTGTCTGTGGGGAATATCCAGTACTTGCACCACAGGAAGTTGTTGGTCTGCGCAAGTACGTAGGCGGCGACGTTGGAGGCCAGGTAGTGGATGCCCAGCACGCCCATCGCCAGCCCGATGGTGGCGGCAGTTATCAGCGCGTTGAGCGTGCCGATGACCACGAAACGGAAGATGCGCGTCGTCTCCTTCACTGCCGCCTGCCGTTAGCTTACTCCTTGATGTCTACCACGAGGTTCAGCTCGTCCAGCTGCTTCTGGTCGAGGTAGCCGGGGGCGTCGAGCATGACGTCGCGTCCGCTGTTGTTCTTGGGGAAGGCGATGCAGTCGCGGATGCTGTCCAGCCCGGCGAAGATGCTCACCCAGCGGTCCAGACCGTAGGCCAGGCCTCCGTGAGGGGGCGCGCCGTACTTGAAGGCGTTCATCAGGAAGCCGAACTGCTCCTGTGCCTTCTCGGGCGTGAAGCCCAGTATCTCGAACATCTTGGCCTGCAGCTGCGCGTCGTGGATACGGATGGAGCCGCCTCCCACCTCGATGCCGTTGCACACCATGTCGTAGGCGTCGGCGCGGACGGCTGCCGGGTCGGTGTCCAGCAGGGGGATGTCCTCGTCCTTCGGGTGGGTGAACGGATGGTGCATGGCCATCAGACGGCCTTCCTCGTCGCTCCACTCGAACATGGGGAAGTCTACCACCCACAGGAGGGCGAACTTGTTCTTGTCGCGCAGGCCCAGCTGGTTGCCCATCTCGAGGCGGAGTTCGCAGAGCTGCTTGCGGGTCTTCATGGCGTCGTCGCCGCTGAGGATGAGGATGAGGTCGCCGGGCTTGGCACCGAAGGCGGCCTTCATCTGCTGCAGCACCTCCTGCGTGTAGAACTTGTCGACGCTGGACTTCACCGTTCCGTCGGCCTCGATGCGGGCGTAGACCATGCCCTTGGCGCCAATCTGCGGGCGCTTCACGAAGTCGGTCAGGGCGTCGAGCTGCTTGCGCGTATAGTGGGCCGCACCCTCGGCGCAGATGCCGCCGATGTAGGCTGCGTTGTCGAATACGGAGAAGCCGTGTCCCTTCAGGATGTCCATCAGCTCGACGAACTTCATGCCGAAGCGCAGGTCGGGCTTGTCGCTGCCGTAGTACTTCATGGCGTCGGCCCAGGGCATGCGCTGGAAGGGCTCGGTCAGCTCCACGCCGCGCAGCTCCTTGAAGAGGTACTTGGCCATTCCCTCGAAGAGCTCGATGACGTCGTCCTGCTGCACGAAGGACATCTCGCAGTCAATCTGCGTGAACTCCGGCTGGCGGTCGGCGCGCAGGTCTTCGTCGCGGAAACACTTGGCAATCTGGAAGTAGCGGTCGAATCCCGACACCATGAGCAGCTGCTTCAGCGTCTGGGGGCTCTGCGGCAGGGCGTAGAACTGGCCGGGGTTCATGCGCGAGGGCACCACGAAGTCGCGGGCACCTTCGGGCGTGGAGCCGATGAGCAGCGGGGTCTCCACTTCGATGAAGCCTTTGCTGTCCAAGTACTTGCGCACCTCGATGGTCATTTTGTGGCGCAGTTCCAGGTTCTTGCGCACAGCCGTGCGGCGCAGGTCCAGGTAGCGGTACTTCATGCGGATGTCGTCGCCGCCGTCGGTATTGTCCTCGATGGTGAAGGGGGGCGTCATGGCCGCGTTCAGCACGTTCAGCTCCGATACGATGATTTCAATGTCGCCCGTGGGGATGTTGGCGTTCTTGCTGAAGCGTTCGTTCACCGTTCCGGTCACCTGGATGACGTATTCGCGTCCCAGGCGGTTGGCCTGCTCGCACAGGGCGGCATCCACTTCCTCGTTGAAAACTAACTGGGTAATGCCGTAGCGGTCGCGGAGGTCGATGAAGGTCATGCCTCCCATCTTACGGCTGCGCTGCACCCATCCGGCCAGCGTCACTTGTTTGTTGGTGTCGGAGATACGCAGTTCTCCGCAGGTGTGTGTCCTATACATATCTTTATATATGAATATATGGTTTAACCAGTTCTGCCCATGCGGCCAGGCCGTGGCCCCGCCTGCATGAAAATCGCACAAAATTACGGAAAACAATTAAGTCCCGCAAGCATCCTGGGAAACAATTGACTACAAGTGGCCGGCAACAGACAGCCTTCACCTGTCACCCATATCCGATGGTTCATAATGCCTTACTTTCCTGTCAGCCTCTTGAACCGTTCCCTGCCTTTATCCAGAATCTCCCTGTTCTTGTGCGAGAAGTCTTCCACAATGTTCTCATTCAATTGTTTCAGGCCGTTAATGTAATCCTGTGCCCGTTGCAGTACGTTGGCCGTATCCTTTTCGGCATCCTTTGGTACAATGACCTGCAATCCTCTCTGCACGATTTTCACATCGATGTTTTCGTCCATCATAATGGGGTCGCCGTCAAAGTGTGCCACCCCGGGCTTGGAGCGGTGGATGCTAAGCGTGCGGCAACGGAAAGTCTTGATACGGCTGTTCTGGTCTATTGTCTTGTTAAAGAGTTGAAAAGCGAGCGCAGGTACGTCAAGTACAGTAAATGGTTCCAGTATGGTGACGTCCAGCAGGCCGTCGTTCAGAGCCGCCTTCGGAGTAATGTAGGCGTTATTTCCATACTGCGAAGCATTGCCACAAGCAATCAGAAAGGCTTTGTATCGGGTCGATACATTCCCATCCATTATCAACTCGTAGACCTCAGGACGATATTTCAGACTCTCGCGTAACGTCTGTTCCAGGTAAGTAAGCGGCCCACGCTTGCCGGCCTGTGAGAACTTAAGGCTGACAAATGCGTCGAAACCGACCCCACAAGTACAGAAAAACGGCACATTGTTTATCTTCCCATAATCAATAACATCGACCCGCCCTTCGTTGATAATGTCTATCGCCCTTTTCACCTCAAGCGGAATCTGCAGATGGCGTGCAAGGCCGTTGCCCGAACCGCAGGGAATGATACCCAATGCGGTGCGCGTATGCACCAACGAGCGGGCAATCTCATTGACAGTACCATCACCACCGACAGCCACTACGGCAAAGACACCTTCTGCCGCTTGCTGACGGGCTATTTCCACGGCATGTCCCGCATATTGGGTATAAATTACTACCGGCTCATAAATACTCTTGTCCAACCTTTCGTTCACCCACTTCAAGATTTGCTCTTTGCTCTGCGTCCCCGATATGGGGTTGATGACAAATGCTATTTTTGCTCTCTCTTCGTTCATGCGAGGTCTGTTCTATGCAATTTTTAAGTAGGCAAATGTAATATAAATCCCCGGAAACAGCAGCATAAAGCAGGTTTTAATGATGCCGGAAAGAGATTTTTTGTCCGAGATGACACAGTCAATCACATATTTTGCTATCTTTGCCCCCTGTTTTTAGCCAGACTATCTATTAGTGTTAAATATTATATAACAGACATTTCATGGGTTTATTAAAAGACAAATTTGCGAAATACGACTTGCCGCAACAATATATGGCACAAGGCGTATACCCTTATTTCCGCACAATCGACAGCCATCAGGACACAGAGGTGATGATGGATGGTAAAAAGGTTCTGATGTTCGGGTCAAACGCTTATATGGGTCTTACATACGACCAGCGCATCATTGATGCGTCGAAAGCAGCCACAGACAAATATGGCACGGGATGTGCCGGCTCTCGTTTCCTTAACGGAACACTTGACATCCACGTGGAATTGGAAAAAGAACTGGCCGAGTTCGTGGGCAAGGATGAAGCACTCTGCTTCTCCACTGGCTTCACCGTGAACGAAGGCATCATCCCGGCCGTAGTGGGACGCGGAGACTATATCATCTGTGATGACCGTGACCACGCCTCCATCGTGGACGGACGTCGCCTCTCCTTTGCCACCCAGCTGAAATACAAGCATAACGACATGGAAGACCTGGAAAAGGAACTCCAGAAGTGCGAACCTGATGCCGTAAAACTGATTGTGGTGGACGGTGTATTCTCTATGGAAGGCGACTTGGCCAACCTGCCCGAGATTGTCCGCCTGAAAAAGAAGTACAACGCCAGCATCTATGTAGATGAAGCTCACGGACTGGGCGTATTCGGTCGTCAGGGACGTGGCGTCTGTGACCATTTTGGCGTAACAGACGACGTAGATCTTATTATGGGTACATTCAGTAAGTCGTTGGCATCCATCGGCGGATTTATTGCCGGTGATAAAGAAGTCATCAACTGGCTCCGTCACAATGCCCGTTCTTACATATTTCAGGCCAGCAGCACACCCGCCGCTACTGCAGCAGCCCGTGAAGCTCTTCACATCATACAGTCGGAACCCGAACGCATCGAACGCCTGTGGAAAATCACCAACTACGCCCTGAAGAAGTTCCGCGACGCAGGTTTTGAAATAGGCGATACGGAGTCACCCATCATCCCGCTCTATGTACGGGATACGGACAAGACGTTTATGGTGACCAAGATGGCTTTCGACGAAGGTATTTTCATCAACCCTGTCATACCGCCCGCCTGTGCCCCGCAGGACACATTGGTACGCGTAGCGCTGATGGCAACCCACACCCAAAAGCAGGTGGACTATGCCGTAGACAAACTGACCAAGTGCTTCAAAGAGTTGGGCGTCATTAAATGACAACGGCTTGCTAGCCGGAACAGGAGGAAGCCCCCTATATTCAGCTAAAGATATTGCCATCTTTCAGCATGGATTATACACACATTCGAGTAGGGATTCTTTTTTCTACTCGCATCTATGTAAATCCATGCGGAAGGATGGCAATCATTTTATAAGTGGTCAGTAATTGTTCTTGTAGTTATTATACCAGTCTTTGTTCAGTAATCCCTTGCTCTCTACCCACGTCTTGAAATCAGGATATTCAGCCTCGTCATCTATGCGGCTGCGCTCGGTAACAGTGTGAAAGCCCTTGAGTGGAAGTTCGATGGCAAAAGGATATTTACCTCCTTTGTCAATGTAGTAGGCGTCATCTGCCGTATAGTTCAGTGTATTGTCCGCCCATATCGTTCCTTGGTGTTTGGGTAAATGCACTTCCACCCGTTTTCGCTCACCGGCCGTATATTTCACGATGACGTATGGATTGATTGGTTTCAAGTCGGTCTTCAAGAACAAGCCGGCCTCGTTAAACGTCCGCTCCACCATCACGGTCTTGCCGGCGGGTACAGCCTGTTTTACATTGGGGAACACCACCACCGAGTTAGTCTCGCTCTCCATCACGGCTCCATCACCCGTAACAGTTACCACTCCGGTCTGAACGGGATCCGTCTGATAAGCAAAAGCATTAGCATATGAAGCACCGTCATGTACAGCAACAAAGGTGTCGGCAATCTTCTTTACACGATTCTTCGAGTCGAAGGTCACCGCCCGTTCATATTCCACCACCACATCGTTCATGTCGTAGTCACCGCCTGAGGGCCAGATGTCTTCAAAGGCCAAGGTTCCGACTGTACGTTCAGTGACATCCGGGATAACAATGTCAGTGCCACTCTCCTTAATGTAGGGTCGTCCCGGATTCTTAGGGTCGATGATGGCATCCATGTCGTCGGTGAAAACACAGAAGAGCATATCCTCATAACTCTTATCACCTCCATCCTCCGCTCCAACCACAACTCCACGTAACTTCTCGTCATAGACAGAGATGAAGCGTTGATTGATATCGTTAGAAGTTATCATCTTTCCAATGTTCTGCATCTCGGCTGTGTTGGGATTGAAGCCTTCGGGAATCATGAACCAGCCAATTGTATATCCCACAGGGAACTTGTCGCTTGCCGGCTGGTCGCCGTTCTCTCCGAAGAATTTGAGTGTCACCTCGTAGCCCGACTGCAAGATTCCCTTTATAAGACTGTTATAATAGGGATCATCTCCCACAATGGAGACATTGGGAAAGAGAACATATTTTTTCCGATCGGCTACATTGCGTTCGCCGCTGCCCTTATAATAATAGTAGCCGAAGGTATTGCGGTAACCTGCCCGTTCATGGAGGAACATCAGACTGACACGGGTTTCCTTGGCAATATAGAAGTTTGTCTGCTCCACACCACCAATCAATGCACTGTTATCCAAGTTCCCGGGCTTCGTCTGCGACTTGTTCCACAACAGATTTTTCAGGCGAGATGTGAATACAGACAGCCCCTCCAGATTTTTCGTCTTGCCATTGTCATTCCAAATAGGTATCCAATAGTTGCGAGTGACGTATCCAGGATTCTCACTCGTCACACGGCCATCCTTGTCCCACTTGCACAGGGAGTACAGGCCGGCTGTGGCATCCAGTCGGTAAGGCTGCGTTCCCGTAAAGCCGTAAGCCCTGGTAGAGGCTTCAGCGGCTGACGCGCTGTTGTCAAACACGAAGGCATTGTCCGCCATGTCCACCTCCACACACTCGGGATAGCCCATCTCGCGGGTGTACAGGTAAATCTTCTCCACCCGGGTAGGTATTTCCATCTTTCCCTCGAAGCGGCCGTTCTCGTCCGTAAATGCCATGAACAGGGGGGTGAGGTCCTGGCGCAGGGTGCGGATGTTGCCGTCGGTCGCCACGGGCTTCTGGTCGTATACCTCAATCAGGGCTGGCATGCCAGGCATGGCGTAGTCCACCTTCAGCGTGACGGGAGCCTTGGTATTGAAGCTGAAGTAAGTGTCTGCCGGGGGTACCAGGGTTTCCGCTGCGTCCGGATTGTATACATCATTTGTACATCCGGCCAGCATTCCAGAAACGAATGCCGTGCTTATGCAAACCAGCATTCCGATAATCTTTCTTGATTTCATATAATTAATACTTCGTTAAATTTATAGCTAATCCGTTGATAACAAATAAGTTAATTAATAAAGTTTAGCAGAATAAAATAGGTCAAGTAGCTGATTTTCATT
>NZ_CASFWU010000073.1 GCF_949298305.1 uncultured Bacteroides sp.
CATAAACATGTGGAAGCGAAGAACGGAAGGTTCTCCGCAGGGAATACTCGTGGATATTCTCACTAGGTTGAGAGTGTTATCTTATCCAAAACTCAGGTTTATACTCTATCGACTTTATATGCCATCTTACTTTGTAGGGACATTTACTGAATATCCCTAAAAAGAGTGCGTTCCGTTGAGGACGCACTCTTTTTATAATTGCAAGTTATTTACTTAAGTTTCGGTTTTGATATTCTACTGGAAGTTAGGAAGCTATCACTTTGCTACGTACCCCCTCTTACCTCTCCAGTTATCGGGGAAGAGTTAAAGCCGATAGTTTTATGATGTTTAATGGTTAATGAGTCGCAGAAATTATTCACTCCTCATTCTTCATTATCTCATCTATTAGGTCTATTGGCCTTTAATTTCCAAGCCCGCCCTGGCGAGACCTCTCCCCCTTCGGGGGGGAGTTGGAGGGGGCTTCCTTCTAACTTTCCTCTAACTCCTGTAAGTTTGGCTTCGCCGATTTTCAATTGGCTTCGTCGATTTTCAATTCGGTAAAACCGAAACTTGAATTATCTATCTTCTTCTCAATATGCGAAGAGCGGGTAATTTTTCATTGTTTCGTTGACGCGGGCACGAACCTGTGCTATCACATCCTCATTGTCCACATTGGAAAGCACTGTTTCAATCATTTCAGCAATCTCAAGCATCAGGTCTTCCTTGGCGCCACGTGTGGTGATGGCAGGTGTACCCAAGCGGATACCTGAAGTCTGGAAGGCTGAGCGGCTGTCGAAGGGAACCATGTTTTTGTTGACAGTGATGTCGGCCGATACCAACGCTTTCTCAGCCACCTTACCCGTCAGGTCAGGATATTTGGCGCGCAAGTCAACCAGCATGGAGTGGTTGTCCGTTCCTCCGCTGACGATGGTGAAACCGCGGTCTATCAATGCCTGTGCCAGTACGGCGGCATTCTTCTGTACCTGTGCAGCGTATTCTTTCCACTCAGGTTGCAAAATTTCGCCGAAGGCTACGGCCTTGGCAGCGATGACGTGCTCCAACGGACCACCTTGAATGCCGGGGAACACTGCCGAGTCGAGCAGCTGCGACATCATCTTCACTTCGCCTTTTGGTGTCTTCTTACCCCAGGGATTGGGGAAGTCCTTACCCATGAGGATAATACCTCCGCGGGGGCCACGCAGGGTCTTGTGGGTAGTAGAGGTAACGATGTGGGCATATTTTACGGGGTTATCCAATAAGCCGGCTGCAATCAGACCTGCGGGGTGTGCCATGTCGATCATCAGAATGGCGCCTACTTTGTCGGCGATTTCGCGCATACGCTTGTAGTCCCATTCACGTGAGTAGGCCGATCCGCCTCCGATAATCATTTTGGGATGTTCGCGCAGGGCTACTTCTTCCATCTGGTCATAGTCCACGCGACCGGTTTCCTTGTTCAGGTTGTATTCACAAGGATGGTAGATGATACCCGACGTGTTCACCAGTGAGCCGTGTGACAGGTGTCCGCCGTGAGCCAGGTTCAGGCCCATGAATTTGTCGCCGGGGTTGAGCACTGCCAGAAAAACGGCTGCGTTAGCTTGCGCACCCGAGTGAGGCTGTACGTTGGCCCATTCTGCACCGAAAATCTGTTTGATGCGGTCAATGGCAATCTGCTCGCTCTGATCTACGACCTCGCAACCGCCGTAGTAGCGCTTGCCGGGATAGCCTTCGGCGTACTTGTTGGTGAGGCAGGAGCCCATGGCCTGCATGACTTGGTCGCTTACGAAGTTCTCTGATGCAATCAGTTCAATGCCTTTGAGCTGACGTTGGTGTTCTTTTTCGATGATGTCGAAAATTAAATCGTCTCTTTTCATCTTTTGTTTATTAGGTAGTTATACGAAGTTCTCTTATAGGTGCACAAAAGTAAAGTAAAAAAATGAATAATTCAAGTTTGGCACCTGCAAGTTATGTTTTTGCAGAGAGTCCCTAGAAGAATACGCCGAGCGAGAAGCTGAGTACATTGTCGCGACGATGGAATCGTAAACCGCTGCCCAAATCGGTGCTGCCGTCACTTGATGGAGGAATATCATAGGTTACCTCCTTGGAGATGTTGTGAAGACTGATGTCGTAGCGGAAATCAAAGAAAATACGCGAGATAGTAACAGCTACTCCAAGTGTGGCACTGACATTGAGTGGCTGCAGTTCTTCGTGAATGTTCGTTTGGTCGAAGTTTTCAAACGTGATTTCGCTTTGATCGTTTAGAATATAGCGTATTTTGGGTCCACCAAATACAGCTAGACTGTAGGGACCTTGTTTGATGATATTGTAGCCGTAGATGACAGGAATGTCGATGCTGTGTATTTCTGATGTGATAGATGCCTGTTCAGGAATGCTTCCTTCGGAGGCTCCCTCTGGCAGTTCTTTGTTAAACAGGATACTGCATCGGTTTATATGGTAGGATACTTCGGGCTGAAGAAAGTGGCGGCCGAAATTAATGCGCATGAATATAGAGGCGAAATATCCTATCTTGTAGTTGTTTTGTACTTCGTCGATGACCTTATTATTTACCGTAAGGTGAGGGATAAGGAAGAGAGAAGAGGTGAATCCGCCCTTCATGCCGAAGTTTACCGTGTGGTCATAGCGCTTCGACTCTGTATCCTGGTGACTGGCTATGCTGTCTTTATGAATGATTTCCTGTGCCCTTAGTAGCGTGGATGTCATCCATAAGAGCATGGCTATAAGCATTGCTGTCCACTTCATGTCTCTTCCTTGTTCTTAATGTTATTTTTCAGTCTTTTTCTTTTCGACCGACCAACCGAATTTACCTATTTTTTCCCCCAGTCCATAGTACGCGCCATGAACATATACCAGTAGGTCACTCTCGGCCAGTTCCAGCTTGCCTGTTTCGGTGTTGAGGTGTCGTGTGTCTGCACGAACGTTCACAACGTCGGCGATGAACATGTCGTGCGACCCAAGCGAAACGATTTCCTTCACCCGGCACTCAATGCTCAAAGGTGATTCCTCTATCAGTGGCGCCTGTACTACGGTGCATTTGCCTGGCGTCAGATTCATCTCTTCAAACTTGTTGTAGTCGCGCCCTGAACGTACACCACACCAGTCAGTTGCACGTGCCATTTTAGTCGTTGTCAGGTTGATGACAAATTCCATATTGTGCCGGATAATGTCGTAAGAGTGACGTTCAGGACGTACAGAGATGTAGCACATAGGCGGATTGGTGCAAAGGGTACCTGTCCAGGCCACAGTGAGTATGTTGTATTCTTCAGGCGTGCTGCCACAACTCACTAGTACGGCAGGTAAGGGATAAATCATGGTTCCCGGTTTCCAGTCTTCCTTCATATATATTAGGAGTTAATGCTTCACCCACAACCCCTCTCCCGGAGAGAGGGGGGGGGACTGGGCGAATGGCTATTGTTTATTGAATTGATAAGATTTGTTTGAACTGAGGATACGGTTTCCCTCTATCTTCAGGAGAGGAATAGGGGAGGCCTCAAATAATTTCAATGTCTTCCCTTGTCTGCTCCTTTTCGCAATAGTGACACTTGATGATGCAGTTGTCTTTGTCTACTACGTGGAACAGCGTGGGCATGGGTTCGTTATTGGTGATGCACTTGGGATTAGCGCACTTCACGATACCACGCAGTTCGTCAGGTAGCGTCAGCTCACGTTTCTCTACTACCTCATAGCCACGGATAATGTTCAGCTTTACGTTAGGGGCCACGACGGCAATGCGGTTGATTTCGTCGTCGCAGAAAAACTTGTCAGCAATTTTGATGATGCCTTTCTTGCCAAGTTTCTTGCTGTTGAGGTTGAAGCCGATAGTGATGTTGTTGCTCATGTGCTCCAGCCCTAATAGGGATACGACTGTAAACAGTTTTTCGGAGGGTATATGGTCGATAACGGTGCCGTTCTCCAGCGCGGCCACTTGTAATTCTTTCTTGTCGTTCATTTCAGTAACGGATAATTGAAAATTGAAAATAGAAGATTGAGCATTCTTTGTTCTCCATTCTTTATTTTTTGATATCTTCCAGCGTGATGCCTAACACGTCGCAAAGAATAGCTTCGCGTGCGTAGAGTCCGTTTTGTGCCTGTTGGAAGTAATAGGCCTTGGGATTGTCGTCCACGTCGTAGGCAATTTCGTTGACACGCGGCAGAGGATGCAAGATACGCAGGTTGGGACGTGTATGAGCCAACATCTTGTCGCGCAGGATGTAGACGTTCTTCACCCGCTCGTACTCCATCAGGTCTGTGAAACGTTCGCGTTGTACGCGTGTCATGTACAAAATGTCTGCATCGGCAATGGTCTCTTCGTTGAATTCAGTATGTTCCACATACTTGATGTCGTGTTGGCGGCAGTAGATTTTGTATTCTTCCGGCATTTTCAGTTCATTGGGCGCTACAAAGTGGAAAGTTGGGTTGAAATGACGCATGGCCATCAGCAAAGAGTGGACGGTGCGTCCATATTTCAGGTCACCTACCAGAAAAATATTCAGATTTTCCAGTGTACCCTGCGTTTTATAAATGGAGTAGAGGTCGAGCATAGTCTGCGAGGGATGCTGGTTTGCCCCATCGCCGGCGTTGACAATGGGTACGGTTGTCACTTCGCTGGCATAGCGTGCAGCTCCCTCCAAGTAGTGACGCATGACGATGATGTCTGCATAGTTACTGACCATTTTGATGGTATCTTTCAGCGTTTCACCTTTGGATGAACTGGTAGCCTTGGGATCGGAAAAACCTATGACACGGGCTCCAAGGCGGTTGGCTGCCGTTTCAAAACTCAGACGGGTGCGGGTGGAAGGTTCAAAAAAGAGGGTGGCAACCACTTTTCCGTCCAATAGATGCCGATTGGGACATGCTTCAAACTCTTTCGCCATTTCAAGCATATAAAGGATTTTTTTCTTGTCATGCTCGGCAATGGTGACTAAACTCCTGTTTTCCATATCGTTGATGTTTTATGTATTTTTTCGAGAGTGTAAAGTTAAGGAAAATCTGTGGGGTATGAAAATCTGTACGGAAGTATTTTCAGCTTAACGAACTGGTTAACAAAGAAAGAGAGGAGATTCATTGCTGAATTTCCTCTCTTTTCTTGGGGTGGCAGATGGGACTCGAACCCACGACATTCAGAACCACAATCTGACGCTCTAACCAACTGAACTACAGCCACCATGTTAGTGCATTTCTTAAATGATTTGAATCTGCAAAAATTGAAACAATATTTTTTGCCATTCTGCATTATTTTTTGTTTTCGAAGATACCAATATTGTGCTTCTGCAGTAACTTCCGCGAGTTTTCCACAAAGATATTCAGGCGTTTACGAGCTTCTTGAGGCAAACTATCCGACGGAAGGGAAACGGGATGGAGAATGAAGTTTTTTTCTCGGTTGAACTCAGGACGAATGGTCCACACCAAATCATAGCCACATCCAGATACCCTGCAATAAGGATGAGAAAGCATAAAAGGAAGGCTGGTCACAGCACATTGAGACTGGAAATAAGGAGGAGGAAGAGGGGGCGGTAAAGGATATTTCTCCAGTTCCAATGTGAACAGAAGGCCGCCATCGGTATTGGGAGCACTCATGTTAGAGATAAAATTACCCAGTGAATAGACAACGACATGCTGACGAAGGCCATCGGTACGCAATTCCATAGGTTGAATGACGTGGGGATGCGAACCGATAATATGCGTCACCCCCTTCTCCAACAGCCATTCAGCCAGTTCCTGCTGCTCTCGACTGGGAAGGGAGTGATATTCTTCCCCCCAGTGCATACAGGCAATGATGGCATCTGGGCGACGTGCCCGGGCACTTTGTATATCGCGGCAAATGGTTTCTTTGTCAATGCAATTAACCACCTGAGGTGGAGTCACTGGAATGCCGTTAGTGCCATAAGTATAATTGAGGAAGGCAATAAGAAATCCATTTTTGCGAATAAACAACGGATATTTCTGCCTGCGTTCGGCCTCGTTGCGGTAGGTGCCCGCATGAGGGATGCGCAGGGAGTCTAGCATCTGGAGAGTGCGCTCTACGCCTTTCTTCCCCTTGTCGAGACAATGGTTGTTGGCCGTGAGCAGGATGTCGAAACCTGCATCACGTATAGCGTAGAGGTATTCATCGGGCGCACTGAAGGAGGGATAGCCGCGATAGGGCGGCCCTGCCAAAGTGACTTCAAGGTTGGCAATGGCAATGTCGGCCTGCTTAATCTGCTCCTTGACCAGCGAGAAGCAGGGGGAGTAGTCGTATCCGCCCTGGGGCGTGCGCGCGGCGTCTATCTGTGCCTGGTGTTGCATCAGGTCACCTGCAAACAACAGCGTAATCCGCTCCTGTGCGGAGAGGACTACGCTGCATGACAGTGCGGCCAACGCGACCAGCAAAGCTTTCATGGGTGCGCGCGGCTTATTGGTAAATGGCTTTCTTGCCGGCCAGAAGGGTATTCTTCATCAGCGAGACGATGGTCATGGGGCCTACGCCGCCGGGCACGGGGGTGATGAATGAACACTTGGGAGCCACCTCGTCGAACTTGACGTCGCCCGTCAGCTTGAAGCCCGAATTCTTGCTGGCGTCGGGCACGCGGGTGGTTCCTACGTCAATCACGACGGCACCTTCCTTCACCATGTCGGCCTTGACGAAGTTGGGCTGTCCCATGGCGGCGATGATGATGTCTGCCTCCTGGCATTCCTTCACCAAGTCGCGGCTGCGGCTGTGGCAGACGGTGACGGTGGCGTCGCCCGGGTAGGTCTTCTGCATCATGAGCGAGGCCATGGGCTTGCCCACAATGTTGCTGCGGCCCAGGACTACGCACTTCTTGCCAGAGGTCTCGATGTGGTAGCGCTTCAGCAGCTCGAGAATGCCGTTGGGTGTGGCCGACACGTAGCAGGGCAGGCCGATGGACATGCGGCCCACGTTGATGGGGTGGAAGCCGTCCACGTCCTTGCGATAGTCGATAGTCTCAATTACCTTCTGCTCGGAGATGTGCTTGGGCAGGGGCAGCTGCACGATGAAGCCGTCCACGTCGGGGTCTTCGTTCAGTTCGCGCACCTTGGCCAGCAGCTCTTCTTCGGTCACGTCGGCCTCGTAGCGGATGAGGCTCGACTTGAAGCCGCACACTTCGCAGGCCTTTACCTTGGCGGCCACGTAGGTTTCGCTGCCGCCGTCATGTCCTACCAGGATGGCGGCCAAGTGGGGACGCTTGCCTCCGTGGGCCACGATTTCCGCCACTTCGGCGGCAATCTCCTGCTTCACTTGTTCTGAAATTGCTTTTCCGTCTATCAGTGTCATAATGCTATGATATTAGTTGTTGGAGGTTATCTGTCTTTATGGATTACTTCTTGAGCTTGGGCATCATCATCTTGCCCATCTTGCTGCCGGTCACCATCTTCATCATCTTGCGGGTCTGGTCGAACTGCTTCAGCAGGCGGTTTACCTCCTGGATATTCGTGCCGCTACCCTTGGCAATGCGCTGACGGCGCGAGCCGTTCAGGATTTCGGGATTGGTACGTTCCTTGGGAGTCATGGAGTTAATGATGGCTTCGATGCTCTTGAAGGCGTTGTCGTCGATGTCGATGTCCTTGATGGCCTTGCCCACGCCGGGTATCATGGATGCCAGGTCCTTGAGGTTGCCCATCTTCTTGATTTGCTGAATCTGGCTCATGAAATCGTTAAAGTCGAACTGGTTCTTCTGAATCTTCTTTTGCAGGCGTTTGGCTTCCTCCTCGTCGTACTGCTCCTGCGCACGCTCAACGAGCGAAACGATGTCACCCATTCCAAGGATGCGGTCGGCCATACGTTCAGGGTGGAAGAGGTCGATGGCCTCGAGTTTCTCGCCGGTACCTACAAATTTAATAGGTTTGTTCACCACCGAACGAATGGAGAGGGCTGCACCGCCGCGAGTATCACCGTCGAGCTTGGTCAGCACCACGCCATCGAAATCGAGACGTTCGTTGAATTCTTTGGCGGTATTGACAGCATCCTGACCGGTCATGGCGTCTACCACGAACAGAATTTCATTCGGATTGATGGCTTTCTTGATGGCGGTAATTTCTTCCATCATTTGCTCGTCGATGGCCAAACGTCCGGCAGTATCGATGATAACCAAATCGTATCCTTTAGTCTTCGCCTCCTGAATAGCGTTTTGTGCAATCTTTACAGGGTCTTTGCTGTCCAGCTCGCAATACATGGGCACGCCAATCTGCTCGGCCAGCACGCGCAACTGTTCGATGGCGGCAGGGCGGTAGACATCGCAAGCCACGAGCAGGGGCTTGCGGTTCTTCTTCGTCTTGAGCATACGAGCCAACTTACCCGAGAAAGTGGTCTTACCCGAACCCTGCAGACCCGACATCAGGATGACCGCAGGCTTGCCGTCAAGGTTAATTTCGGCAGTTTCACCACCCATCAGCTTGGCCAATTCGTCGTGTACAATCTTCACCATGAGTTGGCTGGGTTTCACCGCTGTCAGCACGTTCTGTCCCAATGCTTTTTCCTTGACTGTATCTGTAAAGTTCTTGGCTACCTTGTAGTTGACGTCGGCATCGAGCAATGCCTTGCGTACGTCTTTCAGCGTTTCCGCTACGTTGATGTCGGTGATTTTTCCTTCACCTTTCAGAATCTTGAATGACCTTTCAAGTCTCTCGCTTAAATTGTCGAACATAAATGTATGATTGTTTTTGAATTATTTTTCTCTGTTTGAGGCGCAAAGGTAAGAAAATTCCCCGTATCTGCAAAGGTAAACCCTGACAGATACGGGGAAAACATATCGGGCGGAATAGAGATTGCCCTTTAGGGGAATGTTTGAACCGTTGGCCTCCAAAATCAGGAATTCATGCTCATTAGAAATTCGTCGTTGTCCTTGGTCTTTTCCAAGTGGTCTTTGACGAAGGTCATGGCTTCCATGGGGTTCATGTCGGCAAGGTATTTGCGCAGAATCCACATGCGGTCCAGCGTCTGCTTGTCCTGCAACAGATCGTCGCGGCGAGTACTGGAAGCCACGATGTTGACGGCAGGGAAGATGCGTTTGTTGGACAGGTTGCGGTCGAGCTGCAACTCCATGTTGCCTGTACCCTTGAATTCCTCGAAGATGACTTCGTCCATCTTGGAGCCGGTGTCAATCAGTGCCGTGGCCAGGATGGTGAGCGAGCCTCCGCCTTCGATGTTGCGTGCAGCGCCGAAGAAGCGTTTGGGCTTGTGCAGGGCGTTGGCATCCACACCGCCCGAGAGCACCTTGCCCGAAGCGGGTGAAACGGTGTTGTAGGCACGGGCAAGGCGGGTGATGGAGTCAAGGAAGATGACTACGTCGTGGCCGCACTCTACCAGTCGCTTGGCTTTTTCGAGTACGATGCCGGCAATCTTCACGTGGCGTTCAGCGGGTTCGTCGAAGGTGGAGGCGATGACCTCGGCGTTGACGGTGCGGGCCATGTCGGTCACTTCCTCTGGACGCTCGTCGATGAGCAGCATAATCATGTACACCTCGGGATGATTGGCGGCGATGGCATTGGCAATGTCTTTCATCAGAATGGTCTTACCTGTCTTGGGCTGTGCCACGATGAGTGCGCGCTGTCCCTTGCCTATCGGAGCGAAGAGGTCAACCACACGGGCCGACATGGAATCGGAGTAGCCACCCTTGCAGAGCTTGAACTTCTCGTCGGGGAAGAGCGGAGTGAGGTGTTCGAAGGGTACGCGGTCGCGTATGAAGGCCGGGTCGCGTCCGTTGATTTTGGACACTTTCACCAACGGGAAGTATTTTTCACCTTCTTTGGGAGGACGGATAACACCGTCTACCACGTCGCCCGTCTTCAGGCCGAAGAGTTTGATTTGCGATTGCGACACGTAGATGTCGTCGGGCGAGGAAAGATAATTGTAGTCTGACGAACGAAGGAAACCGTAGCCATCCTGCATGATTTCAAGTACGCCTGTGCCGTTGAGAATATCGTCAAAATCGTAGGCTTTTTCGCGCTCTACGGGTTTCCGCTCGGCCATATTGGCTTCATTGGCAGGAACAGGCTGGGCGGGACGCTGTTGGACAGGACGCTGGTTATTGTTATTGGGGGTATTGTTGTTGCGGTTGTTGTTGAATGCCGCATTATTTTCGCGGGGGCGGATACGAGGACGCTGGTTTTGTTCAGGAACAGCAGGGACGGGCATCTCGGCCTTGGTTGCTTCAAACTTGCCCAGTAGTTCCGAAGGAAGTTCAATCTTCTCAGTTGGCAAATCTTCGATGGGGATAAAGTCGTCGTTGGCTTCCGCTATAATCGGACTTTCATTCGCAAGTTCTTCATTTTTAGGAGCTTCCGTTTCTACTAAATCAGTTTTAAAATCAAGTTGGGGTTCAACTGGCATTTGGGAAGTTGCCATTGTTTTTTCTTCGGCTACAGGTTCCTTTTTTTCTTTCTTACGGGGACGTCCTGGCTTCCGTTTGGGAGCATCTGATTCATCCGTTTGGGCGATTATGGTTACGGCATCTGTATTACCGTCTGTTGCTTGTGGATTCTTTTCTGCTTTGTTTTCGGTTTCCTTTGAGGCAGTTGTGTTTCCTTTGTCAGCGTTGTCTTTCTTGGTGGCTCGCGGACGCTTCTGCTTTTCGCTTTTGCGCTCTTCCTTTTGCTTTTCGGCAGCCACTTTCTTGGTGGCACCTACAATAGCTTGTTCATCAAGTATCTTGTAAACAAGATCTTCTTTCTTGAGCGAGTCTATTTTTTTGATACCCAGTTCTTGGGCAATAGTTTGTAATTCCGACAGACTTTTGTCGTTTAATTGAATGATGTTATACATAAAAGTATAGTATGAATGGTTTTAATGTTTATCCATTGAAAAAGACACAAATGCGCGATTGTAGTTTCTTAGCGGGAACAACATGGCAAATGAGACTTTGAATAAAAATGTTCTTGGGATGTCTGTTATTGAACCGGAAATCTGGATGTGCCTTTCACCTCAGTGAAGGGTTTCAGAATGTTTCAACGGTGCAAAGATAATCACTTTTTTCGGTTATCAGGTATGAAATGCCTTTTTTTTAAGTTTTAAATTTTATCTTTGTTTGCTCAATAACAAAATCTGCTTATGGATATACAAGAAGTGCATTTAATAACTTTTTCGCCTACCCGTACCTCTAAACAAGTAGGTGAGGCTATTGTTCACGGAACAGGAATAAAATCAGTACACGAATCAGATTTGACACTGAAAGCCGATGGAGAAGTGGAAATTCCGCAGACAACGCTGGCAGTGTTTGCAGTACCTGTCTACGGAGGCCATGTGGCTCCGCTGGCACTGGAGCGAATAAAAGGCATCCGCTCCAAAGGGGCGCCTGCGGTGGCAGTTGTGGTTTATGGCAACCGGGCCTACGAGAAGGCACTGACAGACTTGGACAGTTTTCTTTCAGCCCTCGGTTTCAAGGTGATTGCTGGCGGTACCTTTGTGGGCGAACATTCTTACAGCACTTCGTCCAGCCCCATTGCCGTAGGACGTCCCGATGCGGACGACTTGGAGTATGCCCGCCTCTTTGGCGAGAAACTGGCAACAAAGATACGTGCAGCGGCAGACTTGAATCATCTTTACGGCGTGGACGTAAGCAAGATTCTGCGACCCCGACAGCCATTCTTCCCGCTGTTACGTTTCTTGCGCAAAGTGATGAAGTTGCGCAAGAGCGGAACACCTTTCCCCCGGTCTCCACACGTAAACGAAGAGTTATGTACGCACTGCGGCTATTGTGCAGAGCATTGTCCCAACGGAGCCATTGTAAAAGGCGACGAGTGCAATACAATAGCAGAAAAGTGCATCAGATGTTGCGCTTGTGTAAAAGGATGTCCCCGAAAGGCACGGACGTATGATACGCCGTTTGCCGCTCTGCTGGCCGATTGCTTCAAACGGCAGAAGGAGAACCGGATTATTCTTTAGACTTTTCCGTCCGGAAGGCAGAGTCAAATGTCCGGTTTGTCTCTACCTTCCGGACTACAATTACACGGCGGGTTTTTTCGTCTACACGGAAGCGGTTGTCACTCCTTTCACCCACCAGCCAGGCTATTTCCTCGCCGCAACAGAGTACCCATTGCCGCTCTTTTTGCAACAAAGAGAATTTGCGGTCGGTCAGGTAATCGCTTACCTTCTTCCTCCCCTTCATTCCAAAAGGAATGAAGGTGTCTCCCCGCCGCCAAAGGCGCAACGAAAACGGACCGGCCAGTTTGTCCGCATCGAAACAAGCCGTATCCTTGTCCCGGGGGATAACGAAAGCAGAAGTGTAGTCAAAAGTTTCCTGTTGGAGTTGGGGCGGCTCGGCTTTGCTTGCGGCCTGTATCAGCAGGAATTGTCGGTCTTTCACGACTTTCCAATCCTGTGCCGAAAACACCTTGCCGGCTTGCCCTGTCAGGGAGCGGAAAATGTCGCCCACCTGAGCCGTGTTGAATCCTAACGGGGCTAATATCTCGTAAAGCACCGTTTCAGGGGCAGCTTCCCGAAGCAAAACATCTATACGAATGCCCTCGGGCATCTGTACCCGGCGGCGCGCCTCCTCAATACCTTTCTTATATATACATGCAGCGTCGTCCAGATGGCGGGCTGTCTGCAAGATGCCCGTCTTGACAGAAGGATTGATTTCTTCCAGCATGGGCAGCAGATTCAGACGGATTTTGTTGCGGGTATATTCGTCCTGCAGATTGGTACTGTCTGTCACAAAGGGCTGCCCCAGCCGTTGCAGATAAGCAACAATCTCCCCACGGCTCAGGCAAAGCAGCGGGCGAACAATGTGTCCGTTCTTGGGACGAATGCCCCGCAGGCCGTTGATGCCCGTTCCCCGTATCAGATTCAGCAGAAAGGTCTCCACACTGTCGTCGGCGTGGTGGGCAACGGCCACAACCGCAGCACCACATTCTTTCCTCACTTCTTCAAACCACGCATAGCGCAGTTCGCGTGCTGCCATTTCGATGGAGATGTGGCGTACAGCGGCTTCCTCTGCCGTGTTGAAATGAGCTACATGCAGGGGCACTTGCAACTCCTTGCACAACCGACGGACAAACCGCTCGTCCCTGTCCGACTCTTCACCGCGCAAGTGGAAATTACAATGAGCCGCCTCGCAATGATAGCTACTCAGGCAGAGCATCCGCAACAGAGCCACAGAGTCTGCACCACCGCTCAATGCCACTAAAATCCTGTCTTCGGGACCAAACAGTTGTTCCTCTTCGATATATCGGTAAACTTTTTTCTCTTCCATGTCCGCAAAGATAATACCCGGACAAGACATTACCCAATTTTTCTCCGGCTTCTTTGCCGGAAAAAGAATGGCTGTTTGCCTCAAATATGTTATTTTTGTGCAGAGATGGGAAGAATAGCCTTTCGTGCGTTCCCACCCTCTCCATCATCAAGCTATATAATAGAGGTAAAAATGAAACAGATAATTTATGGAATTGTCGGGGTACTTCTGCTGTGTTTCCCCGGGCAGAGCGTTGCAGAGGATGGTTTGTACAAGCGCATATCAGACATGCTTCAAGACAAAAAGGCGGAAGTGGGCGTGGCCGTCATCTTGAACGGGAAAGACACGGTGACGGTGGGCGACGGACAACGCTACCCGTTGATGAGCGTGGTCAAACTGCATCAGGCATTGGCCGTGGCCGACTATTGCGGACGCAACGGTCTCGGCCTTGACACACGGATAGAAGTAAAGCCCTCGGATTTGAAACCTGATACTTACAGCCCGTTGCGCGACAAATATCCATCGGGAGAGGTCACGTTGACAGTGAAAGAATTGCTGGATTATACCTTGTTGTGGAGCGACAACAATGCGTGCGACATCCTCTTCCGGCTGACCGGAGGTCCCGAAGCTACGGATGCCTATATCCGCCAGTTGGGCATCAAAGATTTTGCCATAGCTGTCACCGAAGACGCCATGCACCGGCACCCTGAACGCTGCTACCAGAACTGGAGCACGCCACTGGCCACCGCCTGTGTCCTGGAGAAGCTGCTTACCAAGGAACTTTTCAATCCCGATTTCCAACACTACATCCAGCAAGCACTGATTGCTTGTCAGACAGGCAAAGAACGCCTTCCGCATCCTTTGATTGGAACCCAAGCTGTCATAGGTCACAAAACGGGGACGGGCGACCGCAATGCCGACGGACAAATCATTGGAATAAACGATGCCGGCTTTGTGTTCTTGCCCGACGGACAACGCTATACCATTGTGGTTTTCGTGAAAGATTCCGAAGAAAGCGCTTCGGACACGGCAGCCATCATTGCCGACGTATCTCGGACTGTATATCGTTTTATGGCTTCTTTGGCAGAGGGGAACCCAACCGATTCCCTACAAATCGGGGATAGCACAAAATAATAATTATCAGCATGATAAGAATTAAAGAAGAGGATGATAAACATTTCATTTGACAGACACTTGTACGGCTCGCAAGAGTCACTTGTACGGCTCACGAGAAACACTTGCACGGCTCACGAGAGTCACTTGTACAAAGCCCCCACTTGCATGTGCTTTTCACAGAAAAGGAGCAGAGCACAGCCGCAATTCGTTATTTAAAAACAATCTAAATTATTTGCTACGTACGCAATTATCAGTTATCTTTGCGGAAAAAATTGGAAAAACGACCGCAAAACGGCTGGTCAGCAGAAAATACAGTTTATAACATAAGGTAGATATTATGCGTTTATCCGAATTGAATACCGGTGAAAAAGGAGTGATTGTCAAAGTCTTGGGGCATGGCGGTTTCCGCAAGCGAATTGTGGAAATGGGTTTTGTTAAAGGAAAGACAGTGGAAGTGCTTCTGAACGCTCCTTTGCGCGATCCTATCAAATATAAGGTAATGGGATATGAAATCTCGTTGCGCAGGCAAGAGGCCGACATGATAGAGATTGTCAGCGAACAGGAGGCCCGCGAACAGCATGTGGAGCAAGGCCGATGCGAACGCTTGAGCGAAGACATCCACCTGAGCGAAGAAGAATTGAAACGTATCGCCCTGGGAAAGCGACGCACCATCAACGTGGCTCTGGTAGGCAACCCCAATTGCGGAAAGACATCCCTTTTCAACATTGCTTCGGGACTCCACGAGCATGTGGGCAACTACAGCGGCGTCACGGTGGATGCCAAAGAGGGATTCTTTGATTTCCAGGGCTATCATTTCCGCATCGTCGACCTGCCCGGCACCTATTCGCTTTCGGCCTATTCGCCCGAAGAAATCTATGTGCGGAAACACATCATCAACGAGACCCCCGACATTATCATCAACGTGGTGGACTCCTCCAATCTGGAACGAAACCTCTACCTGACCACCCAACTGATAGACATGAACGTACGCATGGTCATTGCCCTCAACATGTTCGACGAACTGAAGGCAAGCGGCAATACACTGGACTATATCAAATTGGGCGAACTGATTGGAGTACCCATGGTGCCTACCGTCTGCCGCACAGGAACGGGCATCGACACCCTGTTTCATGTCATCATCGGCATGTATGAAGGCGGCGACTTCTTGGACAAGAAAGGCAAGATTCGTGCAGAAATATTGAACGACCTGCAAAATTGGCATAAGGAGTATGTACCCGATCACGACTATGGCAGCCACAAGGAAGAAGAGGAACACCCGCAAGGCTTCTACCGTCACATACACATAAACCACGGCCCCGAACTGGAACGTAGCATCGAAGAAGTGAAGCGTGTCATTTCTCTCAACGAAAATATCCGTCACAAGTACTCCACACGCTTCCTGGCCATCAAACTGCTGGAAAACGACAAAGAAGTGGAATCGATAGTCAAAACCTTCCCCAACAGCAACGATATTCTGCAGACCCGCGACCGCGAAGAACAGCGCCTGCGCACTGCCATCAATGAAGACAGCGAACAGGCCATCACAGATGCCAAGTACGGCTTCATCTCGGGCGCACTGAAGGAAACCTTCGTGGACAACCACTTGCAGGACAAGGAGCGCACCACCCGTGTGATAGACTCCATCGTGACCCATCGGATATGGGGATACCCTATTTTCTTCCTGTTTCTTTACATCATGTTTCAGGGCACGTTTGTCTTGGGCGACTATCCCATGCAGGGCATTGAGTGGCTGGTAGAAAAGCTGGGGGACCTGATACGCAACAACATGGCCGAAGGCCCGCTGAAAGACATGCTGGTGGACGGCATCATAGGCGGTGTGGGCGGCGTGATAGTCTTTTTGCCCAACATTCTGATTCTTTACTTCTTCATCTCCCTGATGGAAGACTCAGGTTATATGGCCCGGGCCGCTTTCATCATGGATAAGATTATGCACAAAATGGGTCTGCACGGCAAGTCATTCATCCCTCTGATTATGGGCTTCGGTTGCAACGTGCCGGCCATCATGGCTTCACGCACCATCGAAAACCGCAAGAGCCGTCTCATCACCATGCTCATCAATCCGCTGATGTCCTGTAGTGCCCGCCTGCCTATTTACCTGTTGCTGACAGGTGCCTTCTTCCCGAATAATGCCAGTCTGATACTGCTGCTCATCTATACTATCGGCATCCTGCTGGCGGTACTGATGGCGCGCGTCTTCAGCCGCTTCCTGGTGAAGGGTGACGACACACCGTTTGTCATGGAGCTGCCCCCCTATCGGATGCCGACCTCAAAATCCATCCTTCGCCATACGTGGGAAAAGGGTGCACAATATCTGCGCAAGATGGGCGGCATCATCATGGTAGCCTCCATCGTCATCTGGGCGTTGGGCTATTACCCCAACCACAAGGAATACGATACGGTGGCCGAGCAACAGGAAAATTCCTACATCGGAAAGATTGGCAAGGGCATCGAGCCGTTGATTGAGCCCCTTGGTTTTGACTGGAAACTGGGGGTAGGCATCCTCTCAGGCGTAGGCGCCAAGGAATTGGTGGTAAGTACGTTGGGCGTACTCTATGCCGATGATGCCGAAGCTGACTCTGTCAGCCTGGGCGAACGCATCCCGATAACACCGCTGGTAGCCTTCTGCTACATGGTATTTGTTCTCATTTACTTCCCCTGCATTGCCACACTGGCCGCCATCAAGGGAGAGTCCGGCAGTTGGAAGTGGAGTCTTTTTGCAGCTGTGTACACTACCATTCTGGCTTGGCTGGTCGCATTTGCCATCTATCGCATAGGGGGGCTGTTCCTATGAATTGGCAGGAATGGGCAGTTGCTTTCCTCCTCCTGCTCTGTTCGGCATACATTGTCAGATGGGGTTACTCTTTTTTCGTTCGTATGAGAAAAAAAACGAACCCCTGTGACGGATGTGCAACCAATTGTGAATTAAAGCATTTGTACGGGAAGAAGCATGCTTCATGCAGGGAAGAGCATAAAGAAACAAAGAAAAAGTGCTGCGGATAGTTGGTAATTACAAAAAATGTACTACCTTTGCATCCGCAATCGAGAAATAAAGCGTTCTTCGACAAAGTTGGTACCTTGGATGAGTGGCTTAGTCAGCGGTCTGCAAAACCGTGCACGGCGGTTCGAATCCGCCAGGTACCTCTGCATTAATTTATAGCCCTGCTGGTATCCCGGCAGGGCTTTTTTTATAAAGAGCAATAGAATTTGAGGGAGGATAGTGGGGCTGGAGGACTTCGCGTCTTTTAAGATTATTTGTTGCTTACATAATTCTTTCTATTTTCATCTGTATTCAGATGAGTTCAATTATCTTTGTGCTGTTATATGAATCAGTCGTTCTTTTATCAGAATGATTATAAACTTATATATATGAATAAAGAGGATTTAATGAAGAAAGCCATTGAGCTTTCCATTGAAAATGTGAATAATGGGGGAGGACCCTTTGGGGCAGTGATTGTCAGGAACGGTGAAATTATTGCTACGGGTACCAATCGCGTAACGGCACAGTGCGACCCTACGGCACACGCTGAAGTAAGTGCCATACGGGCAGCTGCCGCCAAGTTAGGAACCTTCAACCTGAGCGGGTGCGAAATTTATACCTCGTGCGAACCTTGTCCCATGTGTCTGGGTGCCATCTATTGGGCACGACTGGATAAAATGTACTATGCCAACAATAAAACTGACGCCAAAAACATCGGTTTCGACGATTCGTTCATCTATGACGAATTGGAACTAAAACCTTCGGAACGGCAACTTCCTTCTGAAGTACTGATGCATGAAGAGGCATTGGAGGCTTTCCGCAAGTGGATGGACAAAGTGGACAAGGTAGAGTATTGATAAAGGCCGTTGAGGTATGAATGATTTCCGTCTGAAGGTTTTTCAGTCTGTAGCCAAGAACCTGAGCTTTACCAAGGCTTCGCAAGAACTTTTTATTAGCCAGCCTGCCATCACCAAGCACATCCAGGAATTGGAAACTGCTTATCAGGCTCGTCTGTTTGACCGACAGGGAGGTAAGATTGCACTTACACAGGCTGGCAAATTGCTACTGGAACACTGCGAACGCATTTTGGAAGAGTACAAACGACTTGAATACGAGATGCACCTGCTTCACAACGAGTATACAGGTGAACTGAAGCTGGGAGCCAGTACCACCGTAGCACAATATGTACTGCCACTCCTGTTGGGCAGCTTTATCAGCAAATTTCCTCAGGTGAGCCTTTCACTGTTGAGTGGTAATACGCGAGAGGTTGAAGTGGCTTTGCAAGAGCACCGCATTGACTTGGGTCTCGTAGAAGGCGTCTGCCGCACACAAGGCTTGCGTTACACGCCCTTCTTGCGCGATGAACTGGTAACCGTAGTATATACGGGAAGTCGGTTAGACGTCCCCGAGGAGCTGACTCCAGAAGAACTGACGCGTTTTCCCCTAGTGTTACGCGAGCGAGGCTCGGGCACATTGGACGTGATAGAACAGGCTTTAGGAAATCATGGCATCAAACTCTCCGCCCTACATGTACTGATGTACCTAGGTAGTACGGAAAGTATCAAACTCTTTCTGGAGAATGCTGATTGCTTGGGTATCGTTTCTGTCCGGTCTATTTCGAAAGAATTAGCAGCTGGGACCTTCCGCATTGTGGAAATCAAGGACACGCCCATGCTCCGCGACTTCTGCTTCGTACGTCTGCAAGGTCAAGAAGAGGGACTTCCACAGGCATTCATGCAATTTGCAGCTCATCATAGCCGTAGGCTTTGTTAGAATGCTCTTATTTAACTCAAGTTTCGGTTTTACCGAAACTTGCAGGAGTTAAAGGACTTAAAAGGAGTTATCGCCCGTCTTGGACGGGCTTAGGAGTTAAAAGCCAATAGAAAAACAAACAGCTCACAATGTATCTTCTTAACTCCTTAACTACCAGAGAAATATTAAATCCGAAACTTAAGTTATTTAAATAACAGGATTAAATGGAAAAGAAACGGATTTCATTGGTGCTTTCCATGGGCGGTGCCCGTGGAATAGCCCATATAGGAGTCATTGAGGAACTGCTGGAACATCATTACGAAATTGCCTCCATCACGGGTAGCTCGATGGGCGCCATGGTAGGTGCCATGTATGCCACGGGTAAGCTGGAGGAATGCAAACAATGGATGTGCGGATGGGATAAACGGAAAATGTGGCAACTGGCTGACATCTCTCTGAGCCGTGACGGATTGGTAAGAGGCGACCGCTTTATCCGCGAGTTGAAACAGATTATCCCCGAAATACAGATTGAAGACCTACCTATTCCCTATGCGGCCTTGGCCACTGACATTGTACATGATTGTGAAGTGAAGTTTACCAGTGGCAGTCTTTTCGATGCTATCCGCGCCTCTATCTCCATCCCCATGCTTTTCCGCCCCTTTCGGCGTGGCGACCAGGTATTAGTGGACGGCGGTATCCTGAACCCTCTTCCCCTGAATCATGCCATCCGTACGGAAGGCGACATGCTGGTGGCAGTGGATGTCAACGCACCAGCCACTGAGGGAAGGCGCAAGCGTCTTACACCCTACCTGCAACTTACCAAGTCATCGCGCCTGATGATGCAACAGATTACGCGCTACCAATTGGCTGCCAATCCACCTCAGTTGCTTGTGCACATGTCGGGCGACGAATACGATATGATGGAGTTTCACCACGCCTCTGCCATTGTGGAAAGCGGGCGCTTGGCAGCACGGCGAGCACTGGAGACTATAGATGTCAAATTGCCTTGATGACTCTATATTTACTGTCACAGATGGTACAGAATAACACGGATTTTATTATTCCGCTAAAGTTTATGAAGCAATAAAGCGTTATCAATCAATAAGTTGACTTGAAATATAAAGCTCAGATACACAAGCTTTCCAAGATTTTTCATCTGTTATTCTATCAAACTTTACCTGTTGAAGTCCACCTTCAGATGAGCTGGCACCTTCATTACTGCTTTATTGCTAACAAGCTTAAGTTTCGGATTTAATATTTCTCTGGTAGTTAAGTAGTTAAGAAGTTAAGGAGTTAAGCCAATACATTGTGAGCTGTTTGTTTTTCTATTGGCTTTCTTTTAAGTCCTTTAACTCCTGCAAGTTTCGGTAAATAACTCCCCTCCTTCTGGAAGGAGGGGAGCTTCGGATACTTTTGTTTAGACACACCCCCGATACCCCCTTTAACTCCTGCAGGTTTGGCTTCGCCGATTTACAATTCGCACTTGCAAAACTTGAATTGTGGGACCTGACATCTGAAACTACAGACTATACAAAATACTTTGTAATCAAGTATCCGCCACCTACTAACCAGACGTAAAGCAGAGCGGCCAATACGAAAGGCTTGGCACCCACCTTTTTGAACTTCTCCAGACTGGTTTCAGTGCCCAAAGCTGTCATGGCCATGGTCAGCATGAAGGTATCAATGTATTCGATGGCTCCGTTCAACGGGATTTCCTTCACACTATCCACGCCGCATACATATTGCAAGAATGAGTTCAGGCAGATAACAGCAATAAATCCAAAGGCAAACCAAGGTATCGTAATCTTACCCTTTTTCTCCTGCACTCCGCTTGTTGTCTTACGGCTCCTGGCCAGAGCAAAACTCATTATCACCAGTACCGGTGCCAGCAGCATGACGCGTATCATCTTCGTAATGGTGGCTGTACCCGCTATGCCTAAGGCATCCGTAGGATCCATAGCGTTACCTGCTCCGGCCACGTGTGCTACCTCATGCAACGTACTGCCCGTGTAGATAGCCACCTGTGTATCCGTCAGTCCACTCAGCAGTCCCGTGCGGTAGAGAATTGGGTAAAGGAACATGGATAAGGTGCCAAAGACTACTACTGTAGACACTGCGATGGCTGTTTTGTGACTCTCACACTTTACTACGGGCTCGGCTCCCAGCACAGCCGCAGCACCACAAATGGCACTGCCTGTAGAAGTCATCAGTGCCGTATCGGCATCAATCTTAAGCAAACGTCCCAGCCAGATGCCCAGAAAAATGGTACCTGCCACAATGATGGCATCTACTGCTATCGCCGGAAGTCCCACAGCTGCGACCTGTGTCAGCGTCAAACGGAATCCGTAAAGGATGATACCCCAACGCAAAATGCGTTTGCTGCAGAACTTGATACCCGGTACCCAACGCCACGGCAGGCGGTTACGCAAGCTGTTGGCATAAAGCATACCCAAGACGATACCCACAATCAACGGGCTGAACGAGAGTTGTTTCACTACGGGAATGTCCGCAATGTAGAAAGCTGCGAACGAGAATAGCATAATCAAAAGAATACCATGTAAGGTATTAGCCCTGTTTCCTTTGTCTAACATATTTTTTCTTTTTTATCGTTATTTCTGCCTGCAAAAGTACGCATTCCCGTTCAATCTTCACCATCGTTTTTTATTATGGTGTATAACCTGTTGTTAAGTCGCTGGCCTGTCGAGCGGAGTATAAATCAGGATAGTTTCGCAAGTCGGTAACTTACAGAAGTTAAAGAAGTTGAAATAAATTATCCTCCACCAGGGCGTGCTTTGAAGTTAAAGCCGATTGCTTAATTGTATTGTTGGTGTCATTTCTATATAGGTGCTAGCTAAACTGCTTAACTACAACTTATTAATAAACTTGAGAGCTTGAGTAAATTTGTATTTTATTTAAGAATATAAAAAAAGGTTGATTGTGTCTAAACGTGACTCTATTTTGCTAAATGGGTTAAAATTTAGTAATATGATCTCGGATTTGAATATGGTATAAGTATTTTGTTTGTCGTATTTCCTATTCATAAAAACTTTATTTTGTGAGATATGTATTTTTGTTTCACATTAATACAAAAAGAGATTTAAAATAAACTTGAGATGGCCTCTTTTGTTTCATCTCAAATTAAAGTCATTTGTATTTTTCTCAAAAGAGGGGTTTATAAACTTACTTTTGAAGATTTCCTCCTTTCAAACTGTTTTTTTCGTTGCCATAAGCCCCTAAGAGGCTACTTTTGTAAGATTATGTGCAATGGCCAGCAGTCCGAACTCAATTTCAACCTTCTTAAGTCCACGAAGATGGAACCTCTTGAAGTGTTTGTTGTTCTTGAGGTTTCCAAATACGGCTTCCACATCCTGTGGCCGCTGACTGCGATATTTCAGACCTTCATCAGAGAGTAGCTTTTTCACGTTTTCTTTCCTTGATTTTCCTCAGACGGTGGTTTATCTGTACAATCCTTTCCGACCGGCTTCTGTGGCACCGGCATCTTAGCGGGCATTCCTTACAGTAACGTGCCCTGTATCTTGATTTAGGGCATCATCTATCTGCCCGAGTGCCTTTTCCACTTTCTCCGGGGTGATTTCCTGATAGGTGAGGGAAGCGGAATCACGCAGTTCCTGCTTGGTGACGGACTCGGCGTACTGTCATATCTCTTCAAGCTGTTCCGCGATTCTGGATATGCGGGTATGTATGGACTTGCCCCAGACGAACGTGTAACGGTTGGCGTTCGCCTCTATCTTCGTCCCGTCGGTACAGGCCACATCCAGACTTACAAAACCTTCCGACACAAGGAACTTTACAATAGTAGCGAAAACTATCTTCAGTACATCCTTCAGCCGGCTGCTGCGGAAACGGTTGATGGTGTTATGGTCAGGAGTCACATTTTCTGTAATCCACATGAAGCGGATGTCATTGCGACAGAACTCTTCTATGCGACGGCTGGAATAAATATTACGCAGATAAGTATAGACAAGAATCTGAAGCATCATGCGCGGATGGTACGCAGAACAGCCTTTAGGAGAATACTTGCGGTAAAGTTCTTCAAGGTTTATCCGTTCAATGATACGGTGAACAACCCGGACCGGATCGTTCAGGGGAATAAAATCGCCTAAACACGGATGAAAAGCAGATTATCGTTGGATGTGTAACTTTTAAACATTATCTTTGGGATATCTTGACTTGATTCCCTAAGATACAAAAAATAGGGAGACGGGCAAGTTCTGGCTGAGCGAAGTTAGGACTTGCCCGATTTTTTGCAGACACAAAAAAGGCTGTCTCAATCTGAGACAGCCTCTCATTCCTTTATTACTTTTCAATGTGTTATTTCACATCGATGAATTTTTTGGCCTTTTCCTTTTCCTGTTCTGTGAATTTTGGCAATTCGATGTTCAGCACACCGTTTTCTACATGGGCGGAAATCTTTTCCTTATCCACGTCATCGGGGAGAATCATGGTCTGCTGGAACTTGGTGTATGAGAATTCGCGGCGCAGGTAGCGACCTTCCTTCTTGTCCTCTTTGTTCTCTTCGTTGTTCTCAGTTTTCTTCTCCATGCTGATGACCAAGTTGTTGTCTTCGTCAATGTGGACGTTGAAATCTTCTTTGGTCATACCCGGTGCGGCCAATTCTATTTTATATTCCTTTTCCGTTTCAAATACGTTGATGGCAGGAGCAGTTGCATTAGCCTTTACCATCCAGTCGTTATCAAAAAAGTCATTAAAAATACTTGGTAACCAGTTTTGGTTTCTTCTTGTAGGCATCATAGTTATAATCTCCTATTTTAAAAAGTTAAACATTCATTTTTCTTTTGAACTCCGATTCAATCATCCGGTTCTTGTTGTACCGTTTCTCAAACCGTCGTTCACATAGGAGATTGCAAACTGTGTGCCAACGTGCCAAAGGCTGATTCCTTGACGATTTGTCAGTAGTTGCCTGACAATATTGTCTGTTTAATGACAATTTGCTTACTATTTTATTTAAAATTGAAGGATTTTCATAATAGTTTAAAACGAATTCTCCATCGGTGGGCGGATTCATCCCAATCATGGCTGATGATTTTGAAAGTGCCGATTTCGGAGGTGTTGGTCACGTGGGTTCCTATGCAAAGACAGGAGTCATAGTCGCCCACATTAACTACTCTCACCGTTTCAGAGGCGTTGT
The DNA here is from genome assembly GCF_949298305.1 of uncultured Bacteroides sp. Classification (GTDB taxonomy): domain Bacteria; phylum Bacteroidota; class Bacteroidia; order Bacteroidales; family Bacteroidaceae; genus Bacteroides. The sequence continues at coordinate 24,197 of NZ_CASFWU010000073.1, forward strand.
CGGGCAAACGTTTTAGGTCAAACCTGCCTTGTGCCTCAGTTTGCGATATAAACTCAGTGGTAACAGGCAGATGTCTGGCTATGATTTCGTTCACGTTTTTTTCCAGTTGTTTCACTTCTTCTTCGGTAGGACATGCGGGCAATTCATAATCCAGCTTGCTTTTCTTCCGTTCAATGTGAGCCGATACCGACCGCCCACACCCGAACAAACGTATCATGGTTTGGTTTATGATATGTTCGCAGGTGTGCATGGGCGGATATTCCTGTTTGTTATGTTCGTTGAGCAGGTGTGCCACCTGCTCACTTTTTTCTTCTTGGATCATCGTTTTTAGTTGTCTATATCAATTACCCGCATTTGGGAGTCAAATTTGATTTCCCAGCGGTTGGACAGCTTGATTTCATATTCTTTTTTATCACGTTCTATTTCCAGAATTTTGGCATCCGGATAATTGGTTTTCACATAGCTGCTGATGGCTCCGGGTACGATGGGAGAGGGCACTTCGCTCTGCCGGCATTGCACTTCGGTCCATTCACCATCTTTGTCAAACTCCAGCTTTTCGCCATTGGTGAAGATCACGTCGTAGCTCTTGTAAAACAGTTCAGATTCTTGTTTGGCCATTGCCACCTTACTGTTTTTGAAGTAAGTGGAAATGAAAGTCTGTGCCTTGGCTGGAAGTTGGTTCACTTGGATGGGTTTGTCGTTGTCAGCCATGGCCATTGATGCTGTAAATACACATACGAGTAATAAAATTAACTTTTTCATAATTCTGATGTTTTTTTAAGGGTTAATGTTGTTTTGATTCATTGTTTATGCTGCAAAGATAGAAACGGAATTTGGAAAGAAACTGGAAAAATGTGATAATGTGCTAATGAAATGGACAAATGGAATAATGGGATTTTTCATTTTCAATTTTCCACCTATCACTTATAATTCTTCACTCTATTCATGGTGATAAGGCCCGTTGTTCAGGATGGTCATTGCGCGGTACAGTTGCTCCACAAAGATGAGTCGCACCATTTGGTGCGAGAAAGTCATGCGAGACAAGGAAATTTTCTCTTGAGCTGCTTCGTATACTTTGGGCGAGAAGCCGTATGGGCCACCCACGACGAAGACCAATCGTTTACTCACAGTGTTCATCTTGCGTTTCATGTAGTCGGCAAACTCAATGGAACGCATTTCCTTTCCTCCTTCGTCCAGTAGCACAACCACATCGCCTGGCTGCAGAGCTTTCAGTATCAGTTCTCCTTCTTTTTCTTTCTGCACTTCTAACGAAAGACTCTTGGTGTTTTTCAATTCGGGGATAACCTCCAAATCGAATGTAAGATAACGTTTCGTGCGTTGCACATAGTCATTGATGGCTGTTACAAAGTGCGGTTCCACAGTCCTGCCTACAACGAGCAAAGTTGTTTTCATGGGCGATTCTATTGTTATTGTTGTACATTACTGGTAAAATTCCGCTGCAAAAATAATCTTTTTTGGCGTATTTCTTACCGCTCATTCTCTGCCAACCAAAATTTCTTATTAACTTTGCGGGTCACTTTTGGAAACAATAAAACCATAATATAATATGAATATCTCTTATAATTGGCTGAAAGAGTATGTCGATTTCGATTTGACGCCTGACGAAGTCGCCGCTGCCCTTACGTCCATCGGACTGGAGACGGGAAGTGTGGAAGAGGTGCAGAGCATCAAAGGTGGACTGGAAGGGCTGGTTATCGGCGAGGTGCTGACTTGTGAACCTCATCCCAATTCTGACCACATGCATGTCACTACGGTCAACTTGGGGCAGGGAGAACCTGTTCAGATTGTTTGTGGAGCACCGAATGTGGCTGCCGGACAAAAGGTGGTGGTGGCTACACTGGGTACAAAACTTTACGACGGTGACGAGTGCTTCGTTATCAAGAAATCCAAACTTCGCGGTGTGGAATCCAACGGAATGATCTGTGCTGAAGATGAAATAGGCATCGGTACAGACCATGCTGGTATCATCGTACTGCCCGAATCGGCTGTACCGGGTACACTTGCAAAAGATTATTATAACATTAAGAGCGACTATGTGCTGGAAGTGGACATTACTCCCAACCGTGCCGATGCCTGCTCGCATTATGGCGTAGCCCGCGACCTGTATGCCTATCTGTTGCAGAATGGCAAGCAGGCCGAACTGAAAAAGCCTTCGGTAGACGCTTTTACTGTAGAGAACAACGATTTGGACATCCGGGTGACGGTGGAGAATGGAGAGGCCTGTCCGCGTTATGCCGGAGTAACCGTTAAAGGAGTAACCGTTAAGGAAAGTCCAGAGTGGTTGCAAAACAAGCTTCGCATCATCGGCCTACGGCCCATTAACAATGTGGTGGATATTACAAATTACATTGTCCACGCCTTTGGCCAACCTTTGCACTGCTTTGATGCCGACAAAATCAAGGGAGGTGAAGTGATTGTGAAGACTATGCCGGAAGGCACTCCGTTTGTGACCTTGGACGGTGTGGAGCGTAAGTTGAACGAACGTGATCTGATGATTTGCAACAAGGAAGAGGCCATGTGTATCGGTGGCGTCTTTGGTGGTTTGGATTCGGGATCGACCGAAGCCACTAAAAACGTATTCCTGGAGAGTGCTTATTTCCATCCGACGTGGATACGGAAGACGGCTCGCCGTCACGGATTGAGTACGGACGCTTCTTTCCGTTTCGAGAGAGGAGTTGACCCCAACAATACTCTTTATTGCCTGAAGCTTGCAGCGCTGATGGTTAAGGAACTGGCGGGCGGAACCATTTCTTCGGAGATAAAGGACGTATGTGCAGCTCCTTTCCCTGATTTCCGGGTGGAGCTTCCATACGAGAAGGTACATTCACTGATAGGTAAGGAAATTCCTGTAGATACGATTAAGAGTATTGTACGGAGTCTTGAAATGAAGATTGTGGACGAGACGGCCTTAGGGTTGACTTTGGACGTACCTCCCTATCGGGTGGATGTGCAGCGCGACTGTGATGTGATAGAAGATATCCTTCGTATCTATGGATATAATAATGTAGAGATTCCTACGACCCTGAAGTCCAGTCTCACGACTAAGGGTGAGCATGACAAGTCCAATAAATTACAAAATCTGATTTCAGAGCAGTTAGTGGGTTGTGGTTTCAATGAGATTCTGAACAATTCGCTTACTCGCGGTGCTTACTATGACGGTTTGAAGTCTTATCCGGCAGAAAATCTGGTGATGCTGATGAATCCGTTGAGTGCCGACCTGAACGCCATGCGTCAGACGTTGTTGTTCGGAGGACTGGAAAGCATTTCTCATAATACCAATCGCAAGAACGCTGACCTGAAATTCTTTGAATTCGGCAATTGTTATTATTATAACGCTGAAAAGAAGAATCCCGAGAAGGCTCTGGCACCTTATTCCGAAGACTATCACCTTGGATTGTGGGTAACGGGAAAGAAAGTTTCCAATTCGTGGGTTCATCCTGACGAAAACAGTTCAGTTTATGAACTGAAGGCGTATGTAGAGAATATTTTTGTCCGCTTGGGGCTTTCCATGCACAACTTGGTGGTGGGCAATCTGAGTGATGACATGTTTGCAGCAGCTCTGACAATCCAGACAAGAGGTGGTAAGCGCTTGGCTGTGTTGGGTGTGGTGACACGCAAACTATTGAAAGCATTTGATATCGACAATGAAGTTTACTTTGCCGACCTGAATTGGGATGAACTGCTGAAGGCTGCCCGTAACGTGAAGGTTTCCTATACGGAAATCTCCAAGTTCCCCGCCGTGAAGCGCGACCTGGCCCTCTTGCTCGACAAGAAAGTACAGTTTGCCGAAATCGAGAAGATTGCTTACGAAACCGAGAAGAAACTGTTGAAGGATGTTTCCCTATTCGATGTCTACGAAGGTAAGAATCTGGAAGCTGGAAAGAAAAGCTATGCGGTCAGCTTCGTGTTGCAGGATGAGAATGCCACCCTCAACGACAAGCAGATTGACAAGATAATGTCTAAGCTGGTAGCCAATCTGGAAAACAAGCTCGGAGCCAAGCTGAGATAAGTAAGATAGATAACGAACAAAATGTTTAATATTTAAAATATAGTTCCAATGGGAAGAGCGTTTGAATATAGAAAAGCAACCAAATTGAAAAGATGGGGCCACATGGCCAAAACCTTTACACGTCTGGGCAAGCAGATTGCTATTGCTGTCAAAGCGGGCGGTCCTGAGCCTGAAAACAACCCGGCACTGCGTTCGGTCATTGCGACCTGCAAGCGCGAGAACATGCCGAAGGACAACATTGAGCGTGCCATCAAGAACGCAATGGGCAAGGACCAGAGCGACTATAAAGGTATGACTTACGAAGGCTACGGCCCTCATGGCATTGCAGTGTTTGTCGATACACTGACAGACAATCCGACTCGTACCGTAGCAGATGTTCGTTCGGTTTTCAATAAATTTGGCGGTAACTTGGGTACCATGGGCTCATTGGCTTTCTTATTTGACCACAAGTGTGTGTTCACTTTCAAGAAGAAGGATGGCATAGACATGGAGGAACTGATTCTCGACCTGATAGACTACAACGTAGAGGATGAGTTTGATGAGGATCCTGAAGAAGGTACCATCACCATCTATGGCGATCCGAAAAGTTATGCAGCCATCCAGAAGCATCTGGAAGAATGTGGCTTCGAGGATGTCGGCGGTGATTTTACTTACATTCCCAATGATTTGAAGGATGTAACTCCCGAACAGCGTGAGACTCTCGACAAGATGATTGAGCGTTTGGAGGAATTCGATGACGTTCAGACTGTTTATACGAACATGAAGCCTGAAGAAGGCGAAGACGAATAAAGAGATGACCTATACTTATAAGACTTCTGGCACCTGTAGCAGCAACATAGAGCTTGAGGTGGAAGACGACATTGTGAAGGAAGTCTCTTTTTGGGGAGGATGTAACGGAAACTTGCAAGGCATTTCACGTTTGGTGAAGGGGATGCCCGTACAGGCGGTCATCGAGCGTCTGGAAGGAGTGCGTTGCGGAGGCCGCCCCACATCTTGTCCCGACCAGCTCTGCAAGGCATTGCACGAGATGGGTTTTTGAACTCTGCCTGCCTTTCTTCAGCTTGTTTTACAGCGTTTGAAGAGAGTCGGTGTTCAGACTGACAGAATCGTTTTGATATATTTCGGTACGCTTCCCGTTCCTTTTTGGGACGGAAAGTGTACCGTTTTGTTTTTTATTCGTATTTTTACGCCTCAATTTTAATTATGGGAGGAGTAGTGATGAAGAACATTTTAAAAGACCTCAAGCGGAGAGACCATAAGCGTTATCTGGGTGGACTCGATGTCTTCAAGTATATCGGGCCGGGCATGTTGGTGACGGTAGGCTTCATCGATCCAGGAAACTGGGCATCCAACTTTGCGGCTGGTTCTGAGTTCGGTTATGCCTTGTTGTGGGTGGTGACGCTTTCCACCGTGATGCTCATTATTCTGCAGCACAACGTGGCTCACTTGGGCATTGTAACTGGTCTTTGCCTGTCCGAGGCGGCCACCAAGTATGCGCCTGCATGGGTGGCAAAGCCTGTATTGCTTACGGCGGTGCTGGCCTCCATTTCTACTTCGTTGGCCGAGATTTTGGGAGGTGCCATCGCTTTGCAGATGTTGTTCGGTATTCCCATTGTGTGGGGAGCTTTACTTACCACGCTCTTTGTGCTTGTCATGCTCTTTACCAATTCTTATAAGAAGATAGAGCGGGCCATCATAGCTTTTGTCTCCATCATCGGACTTTCCTTCATCTACGAACTTTTTCTGGTGAAGATAGGCTGGCCTCAGGCTACTGTGTCATGGGTTACACCTTCATTTCCCGAAGGCAGTATGCTCATTGTGATGAGTGTGTTGGGAGCTGTGGTGATGCCGCACAATCTTTTCCTCCATTCCGAGGTGATACAAAGTCACGAGTACAATAAGCAGGATGATACTTCCATCCGCCGTGTGCTGAAGTACGAACTCTTCGATACGTTGTTCTCCATGATTGTGGGCTGGGCCATCAATAGTGCCATGATTCTGCTGGCAGCTGCTACCTTCTTCAAGAGCGGTGTGCCGGTTGAGGAATTGCAGCAGGCCAAGTCGCTCCTCGAACCTCTGCTTGGCAACAATGCCGCTGTAATCTTTGCACTGGCTTTGTTCATGGCGGGCATATCGTCTACCATCACTAGTGGGATGGCTGCAGGTTCCATCTTTGCCGGCATGTTTGGTGAGTCCTACCACATCAAGGACACTCACTCGCAGGTAGGTGTCGTACTCTCATTGGGAGTGGCACTGCTGTTGATCTTCTTCATCGGTGATCCTTTCAAGGGACTGATTATTTCACAGATGGTACTGAGCATCCAGCTTCCTTTTACCGTATTTCTCCAAGTGGGTTTAACTTCCTCACCGCGGGTGATGGGAAAGTATGCCAACAGCCGCTGGAGCGCCGGAGTGCTCTATTTCATCGCCTCTGTGGTGACGGTGCTCAACATCATGCTGATTGTTTCTGAGATTTTCTAAACTACTATTAAGATATATGGAAGACAACGAAAAACGGATAGAGAAGGCTGTTGCACTTTTCAAGAGTGGTTTTAATTGTGCTCAGTCGGTAGTGGCTGCTTTTGCCGACAGATATGGTTTTACTGAAGAGCAGGCCTTGCACATGGCAGCTTCGTTTGGTGGAGGTATCGGGCGGATGCGTATGACGTGTGGTGCCGCTTGTGGCCTATTCATGTTGGCTGGGCTGGAGAAGTGTGCAGTCGAGGGTAAGGATCGCGAGAGTAAGGCAGCAAATTATGCGCTGGTGCAACAGCTGGCCGAAGAGTTCAAACGTCGCAACGGTTCATTGACGTGTGCCGAGTTGTTGGGGCTGAAGTCCCCGGAGGGTAGTAGCGTCCCTGAAGAGCGTACGGCACAGTATTATGCCAAACGTCCTTGTGTCCGCATGGTAGAGGAGGCAGCCCGTATTTGGGTGAAACATTTGGAGGAAGAATGACTTTTTTCAATCGTTTTATTCCTCACTTATAATTCTCGTTTTTATCGTTAGGAGTTGCTCTTATTGGTTACGTTGACCCGCATTTGCCTGCTGTACAAGAAAGAGTCGTTATGGACCGAATTCCAGCGCGTATGCGCCGGACGAACCCCAAATGCCTCGGCCGAATCGTTCAACGCCAAGGTAAAAGCTTTCCGGACACAGTTCCGAGGTGTGGGAGACATCAAGTTCTTTAGGGATATTCAGTAAATGTCCCTACAAAGTAAGATGGCATATAAAGTCGATAGAGTATAATCACTTTATATGCCATTATTATTGTCCTTTTTCCG
>NZ_CASFWU010000074.1 GCF_949298305.1 uncultured Bacteroides sp.
CGGTCAGGTGGTGCAGGTCGTACTTGCTGCGCTGGAGCAGCTCCACGAGGAAGGTAGGTGTGCCCGTCTCGAACCAGTAGCTGCCGAACTTCATCTCGGACAGCGTACTGAGCAGGCTGAACGGGTTGTAGATGTCTTCCGTATTCTCGGCGAAGTGATAACCGTCGTACCATTCTTTCAGTGTCTGCCTGACTTCGGTCTCACCCAGCCCGTTGGCATCGGCCAAATGCCGAATGCCTTCCTCCAAGTCCCGGTAAAGTTCGTGTTCCGTGATGCCGCAGATATTGGCAAAGCGGTTGGACAGGGAAATGTCCATCAGATTGTTCAAGTCGCTGAACACGCTGACCTTGCTGAACTTCGTCACGCCCGTCCGCCCCGTAGAAGGCTTTCAGCGTGTTACGGTAGTCGGTGAGCAGCGGCTCGTTGCCGATGGCCTGGAGCATGGGCTTGTCATACTCGTCCACCAGCACCACCACCTGCTGCCCCGTTTTCTCCGCCGCGCGGCGGATGACGCCGTTGAAGCGGCGGGCCACGCCGATTTCGCTGTCCGATGCGCCGTAGAGGTCTTCCCAGTACTTCAGGTTCTCCTCCAGCACGTTGGTCAGCGCCTCGGGTGTGTCATATTTCTGCGTGTTCAGGTCGAGGTGCAACACGGGGTGCACTGCCCATTCCTTCTCCAGCTTCTCCATGGCAAGTCCCCGGAAGAGTTCCTTCTTTCCCAGGAAATAGGCTTCCAGCGTGGAGATGAGCAGACTCTTGCCGAAACGGCGGGGACGGCTCAGAGAGTAGTATTTGCCTGTTTTCACTAACTGGTAAATCAAGTCGGTCTTGTCCACATAGCAATAACCGCCCTTGCGTATTACTTCAAAACTCTGTATGCCTACCGGATAAATCTTGCTCATGGCTTGTGGGTTATCGGTTATTCTTCTGCAAAAATAACAAAAGTAAGAAGCAACGGACCCAATCCGGCTGAGTTTTTTGCCGCTGCGTGGCCGATACCGCCTTTTTTCGGGTGAAGTCCGGCGGAGGATGCGGATTAATCCCTAATTTTGTCCGCAGAAACGGCCCCGGGCGCTGAACGGTCGGGGTGGCTTGTTGTTATGGAAAGCGTATGATACTCTATTTTACAGCTACAGGAAACAGCCGCTATGCGGCGGAGCTGCTGGCCCGCGAGCTGGGCGGGCAGCGGATGATGGATTTGCGTCCGCACCTGAAGGCGGGCGCCGGACGGCTGTCGGTGACCCTCGCCGAGGGCGAACCGTTGTGTTTCGTCTTCCCCGTGCATTCGTGGGGCCTGCCCAAATACCTGGCCGAAGTGCTGGAGACGATGGACGTGCAGGGCTACGTGCCCGGCCGGAACTACGTCGGCCTGCTGGCCACCTGCGGCGACGACGTGGGCCGCCTCTACGCCCTGTGGCGTCGGGTGGTGAAGAAGGCGGGCCTGCGGGCCGATGCGGCCTATACGGTGGCCATGCCCAACACGTACGTCCTCTTCCCCGGTTTCGACGTAGATCCGGCCGACGTGCGCGACCGCAAGCTGGCGGAGGCGCCGGCGGCCGTCAGGCAGATTGCGGAGCAGATGCGGGCGGGGGCCAAAGGCGACTTCACCTGCCGCGGCAGCATGCCGGGGCTGAAGAGCCGCCTGGTCTACCCCTTGTTCCTGCGCTATGCCACCGACGACAGCCCCTTCAGGGCCGATGCCGATGTCTGCACCGGGTGCGGACGGTGTGTGGAGGCGTGTCCCGTGGGCAACATCGCCCTGACCGAACCCCATCCCCTGCGGGAGGGCAGGCACATGCCGGCGTGGCACGGGCGGTGCCAGACGTGCCTGGCCTGTTACCACTCTTGCCCCGTCCACGCCATTGCCTACGGCCGCAGGACGAAGGGCAAGGGCGTTTATACCTGTCCGCACGCAGAAGGACGGCCTTAGGCGGCCGCCGGAAGAGCGGCGAGGCATGCAGGCAGCGCGGACAAGCCTGTGAATAAGAAACGGAAAGGTGCCCCCTCGGACGGTCGAGGGCGGCACCTTTCGCGGTCTAAGGCGCTGCCTTGGCGGGGCTGAGGCGGCACTTTAGGGTGTACAAGTCCGTGCCTTTGTCCCAATTAAAAGCCTTTCATTCGCAAATTAAAAGCCTTTCATTCGCAAATTAAAAGCCTTTTATTTACCAATTAAAAGGCTTTCATTTATCTATTAAAAGGCTTTTAATTTTCAGAAGAAAGCCTTTTAATGCTGTCAAAGGTAGCGCTTCGGTCCGTCAAAGGTGGCGGCAGAGACCAAAAAAGGTGGCACCTTGGGCTGGCCAAGGTGCCACCAGGGACGGGTAAGTCGCGGGAGCGTATGGGGGATGCGTCGGTACGTAGGCCGTTACCGGATGGTGAGCGCCTCTACGGGCTGCTGCTTGCGGGTGTCCAGCGGCACGGCACGATAGCGCACCTTGGCGAAGTCGATGGTGCGCAGGTCGATGCTGCGGATGGCGCTGTTGTACATGGTGCGGAAGTAGATGGTGCGGTTCTTCATGTCCGTGGCCGAGGTCCATTGCGTGGCGCTGGGTATGTCGGTGACGGGCTGTCCGGCCGCGAACTCGATGCCGATGGGGATGTCGAAGTTGTTCAGTATCTGAAATCCCTGGAGCACGGTTTGCAGGGCCGTGGCCTGCTTGGGTGCCGTGGCCTGGTAGAAGGCGGCCCGCACGAAGCGCGAGGGCGGGGTGACGTCGCCCGGTATGCCCAGAAAGCCGGTGCCCGCGCCGAAGGAGTTCAGGCGGATGTCGCCCAGTTCCTGCGCAGGGGCGTTGCCGGGGACGAGGTTGACGTAGTTGTTCAGGTTGGTGAGCTGCCACTCAAAGCCGGGCGAGTTGGTCAGCACGCCCAGGTGGTCTTCGTAGAAGCGGGGAGTGCCGTCTATGACTTCGAGCACCACCTGCCGGCCCGAGGGGTCGGTGAAGCGCCAGTGTACGGTAGATGCCCGCGGGTCTATGCTGACAATGCGCACGCGGCCGACGGCTTCCTGCACCTCGTCTACCGTGCTGCATTCGCCCAGTATCCAGGCCACCAGTTGCAGGTCGGCAATGCTCTTGTCCTTTTGGGCGGCGTCGAAGCCGGCGTATTTGCCGTACTGGGGAAAGTAGAACAGCCCGGCGGACAGTCCGGCCTCGTTCACACCCTCGGCCACAAATTCCTTTTGCTCCACGGCCAGTCCCACGTAGCCGTGGCGGGCCTTGAACACCATGCCGTCCACTCCGCCGGGGGTGTACGACTGCTGTGTGTATCCGCGGGGGACGACGACGTACTGGCTGTTGAGGTCGCTGCCGCCCCATTCGATGGTGCGGGCCACGATGGTGGTGTTGTCCTTGCTCTTGAGGGTGATGCCTGTGCAGGCGCTTGCCGGCGGCACGGACAGGGAAAGGCTCCCTGTGGCCAGGGCTGTGGTCAGAATGGTTTTCAGTTTCATGCTTCTTATTCGTTTAGCTGTTAGTAAGGAATCCGCAAGCCGGTTGTGGGCCGTTGGGGGTAGCGGCAGGTTTTCCGGAAGCGAGATTCGACTTCCGGCTGGCTTCCTTTCCATGTCAGACTCTTTGTGCAGCTTCCTGCCCTGTGCCGTGGCATGCGGATTGTGTAATAAACAATCTGCGGCGCAATATGTTCGGACGGCTTAGCGCAGCAGGGTCTCGGCCGTGTTGTAGCGGGGCCTGCCCTTGACTTCGATGTAGATTTTCCCGATGTATTCGCCCACGATGCCCAGGGCTATGAGGATGATGCCGCCAACCAGCCAGAGTGAAATCATCAGCGAGGACCATCCGGGCACGGTGTTGTGCAGAAAGTAGGCGTGCAGGGTCCAGGCGGTGACGCAGAGGGCTACCAGTATGAAGATGCAGCCCAGCCAGAAAATCATGCGCACGGGTTTCACGGAGAAGGAGGTGATGCCGTCAATGGCGAAGTTGAGCATCTTCTTCAAGGGGTACTTGGACTCGCCGGCCAGCCGCTTGGAACGGTTGTAGTAGACGCAGGCCGTCTGATAACCGATGAGGGGTACCAGGCCCCGCAGAAAGAGGTTGCGTTCGTGGAAGCGGGACAGGTGCTCCAGGGCGCGCCGGCTCATCAGCCGGTAGTCGGCATGGTTGTAGATGGTCTTCACGCCCATGAGGCCCATCAGGCGGTAGAAGGCCTGTGCGGTGCTCCGTTTGAAGAAGGTGTCGGTCTTGCGCTCCTTGCGCACGCCGTACACGATGTCGCACCCCTCCCGGTAGCGCTCCACCATTTCGGGGATGACCTCGATGTCGTCCTGCAGGTCGGCGTCGATGGAGATGGCTATGTCGCAATGTTCCTTGGCCAGTTCGAGTCCGGCCATCAGGGCATTCTGGTGGCCCACGTTGCCTGCCAGGTTCAGTCCGCAGGCGTAGGCGGAATGGTAATACAAGTCTTGGATGATGGGCCAGGTCTGGTCGGTGCTGCCGTCGTTCACGTAGAGGATGTAGCTGTCGGGGGCTATCCGTTGTTCCTTTATCATGCGTTCCGTCAGCTGGCTCAGTCGGCGGTGGGTCTCGTGCAGTACGGCTTCTTCCTTGTAGCAGGGTACGACAATGGCAAGGCGGGGCAATTCGTTCATGGTCTATAAGGTTTATGTGACAATCCGTCTGCAATATTCGCAAGAAAACGCGAGATTCGCAAATTTATCCCTTCCGCTTTTGCTCCTGCCGGCCGTTTTTCGTTTCCTTCTGCTTGAAAACGAACCTCACGAGCAGGAAATTGACGGGGATGGCGATGGCGAATACCGGAACGGGGGCCAGCGGCTTGGACAGGCCCAGCCACAGGAAGAGGTTCAGCAGCCCCATGTGCAGCAGGTAGTTGACCAGGTGGGCGCCGCCGAATCCGAAGGCTCTCCGCCACGAGGGCTTGGCGCGGAAGGTGAAGTAGGCGGTCAGGTAGAAGTTGGCAAGGAAGCTGAGCGCATAGCCCGCCGTATAGGCCACGTTGACGTTGACCAGGCGTTGCAGCACATAGTATATCCCATAGTGCAGGGCTGTGGCAAAAACGCCCACCGCCACGAAGCGCACGAACTCCAAGAGTTGATTCCGTTGTTTTCCGTCCATATTTCGACCGTTGCTACCATTCGAAAGGCCAAAGTTAGGGATAGTTTCAGAATAATTCGTACTTTTGTCGCGAAAAACGTAAAAACAGAAAAGAATATGTCGGACAGAAAGAAAGCGTTCTGGTTTGTGGCACTGCTGAGTGTGCTGGTGATAGTCCCGTTTTTGGGCGAAACAATCTTCTATTCCAAAGGAGAACCACGGGAAGCCATTGTGGCGGTGTCCATGCTGGAAAGCGGCAACTGGATACTGCCGGTGAACTACGGCACGGACATCGCCTACAAGCCTCCTTTCCTTTATTGGACCATTGCGGCCCTCTCTTCCGTGACGGGTGGCGTGACGGAGTTCACCTCGCGTCTGCCGTCTGCGCTGGCTTTCCTGGCCATGCAGTTCGTGTTCTTCCTGTTCGTGTCCAGGCGCAAGGACGTCAAGACGGCCGTGCTGGCCTCGCTGCTGTTGCTCACTTCGTTCGAGGTACACCGTGCCGCCGTGGCCTGCCGCATCGACATGATGCAGGTGTCGCTGATAGTCATCTCACTCTGTCTGCTGTTCCGTTGGGACGAGAAGGGCAGCAAGGGAATTCCCTGGCTGGCCGTGCTGCTCATGGCCTGCGCCACGCTGACCAAAGGCCCGGTAGGCTCCATCTTCCCCTGTACGTGCATCGGCATCTACCAGCTGCTGCGCGGACGCTCGTTCTTCAAGACTTTCTTCTCATTGCTGGTCATCGGTCTGCTCACGCTGATACCGATGGGCGTCTGGTGCTATGCGGCCTACTTGCAGGAGCAGGGCGGCCAGGCATTCGTCGACCTGATGCTGGAGGAGAACACCGGCCGCTTTGCAGGTACCATGTCCTACGAATCGCACTACAATCCCGTCTGGTATAACTTCCTCACCGTCATCTGGGGCTGGATTCCCTGGACGCTGGTGCTGGTGATTTCGCTCTTCGGCCTGAAGTGGCGCAACGTGTCTCTGCTTCCGGCAGGGCCGACGTGGGGCGCCCGCATCAAGGCGGCCTGGGCCAAGTTCCGGGCACTGCCTCCGCTGAAGCTGTTCACCTGGGTGGTGATTCTGTTCATTTTCATCTTCTACTGCATCCCCAAGAGCAAGCGCAGTGTGTATCTGCTTCCCATCTATCCTTTCATGGCCCTGCTGATTGCAGAGTATTTGTTTGCACAGGTGCAGCGCGGGGCGAAGGTGTTCAGAATATCGGCTGCCATCTTTGCGTCGCTCTGCTTTCTGCTGACTCTTGTGTTCATTGCCGTGCGTTGCGGACTGGTGCCCGACAGCGTGTGGGGCACGGGGCGTCATGCAGCCGAGAACATTGCCTTCACCAATGCACTGGAGACCGTAGACCTTTCCGTGGGCAAGTGGCTGATTGTGGCGTTGCCCGTCGTGGCCGGCTTGTGTACCTTCCGTGCTTTGTCCAGAAAGGCAGATGCCCGAGTGCTGCTCTACGCCACAGCGGGCTGTATGCTCTGCCTGTTTGTCTCGCTGGACGGGGTCTATCAGCCCACGGTACTGGCGCAGAAGTCGGACAAGCGACTGGCTGCCTGCTTCAACGAATATGCTCCCGAAGGCCCCTTCTACTCCTATACCGACCGCATGATTCGTTTCTACGGTGCCAACTACTACCTGAACGACCGCATGCGTAACTTCTCGTTGGAGAATCCCGAAGGCGAGGGGTATGTGGCCCTGTCAGTAAAGGTGAAGGACGAATTCCTCGGCCGTTATTCGGACACTTACCAGCTGGAGGAAGTCTATCAAACGCCTTACCGCAGTTGCGACCTGCGCAGTGAGGTGCTTATCTATAAGTTCAGAAAAAAGTGAAGCGATATGTCACCTGTTTCATTGATTGACAAATACTATCCGAAGGCCGACGAGCTGAAACACATCCTGCTGACCCACAGCCGTTCGGTGGCCGACAAGGCCTTGTGGATTGCCGACAGACATCCCGAGCTGGGACTGGACAGGGATTTTCTCTATGAGGCCGCCATGCTGCACGACATCGGTATTTTCCTTACAGATGCCTCCGGCATTTATTGCTTTGGCGAGCATCCTTATATCTGTCACGGCTATCTGGGTGCTGACCTGGTACGTGCCGAAGGCTTTCCCCGCCATGCACTGGTGTGTGAACGGCATACCGGCGCCGGGCTTTCGCTGGAGCAGATAGTGGAGCAGGACCTGCCCGTTCCCCATCGCGAAATGCTTCCGGTCAGTCTGGAGGAGCAGGTCATCTGCTTTGCCGACAAGTTTTTTTCAAAGACTCACCTGGATGCCGAGAAGAGTGTAGAGAAGGCTCGCAAGAGCCTCCAACGCTATGGAGAGGCCGGATTGAGGCGTTTTGACGGGTGGTGCGAGCGCTTCTTGTAGTATCTAAATTTCTTTAAAAAGGAAGATTATCCGTATAAAATACGTACTTTTGCCCCTTCAAGCGGAAATCAATAAGTTAATGACGCCATTGAAATCGAAAATATTCATACCAATTATATTATTGTTGGTCTTGCTTTCCTTGTGCAGCGAGGCTGCTTCCCAGCGTCGGGGAAGGAGTATGCTGCCTCTTGCAGGCAGGTCGGGAGATACCCTGCAGTCTGGCGACACCATTCGGGCTGACTCGTTGGCTATCGATGTAGAGGTGGCGGATACTTTACAGGCTGATACGGCAGCTCCAAAGAAAAAAGAAGGATTGGATGCGCCTGTCACTTACGAGGCCACGGATTCCATCGTGTTTACCCAAAGCGGATTTGCCCATCTTTACGGGCAGGGTAAGGTGGTGTATCAGCAGAGCAGCAAGCCTATTGAACTGACAGCCGATGTCATAACCATGAATATGGACAGCAGTACGGTCTATGCCCACGGTGTAGAAGATTCATTGGGCAACGTGAAAGGCATGCCGGTGTTCAAGGATGGCGAAACCCCTTACGAAACCAATACCATCCGCTATAACTTCAAGAGTAAGAAGGGAGTTATCAGTAACGTGGTGACCCAGCAGGGCGAGGGATACGTGATTGGACACAATGCCAAGAAGGGCACCAACGACGAACTCTACATGAAGACGGGTCAGTATACCACTTGCGACAATCACGAACATCCGCACTTCTATATGCAGATGACTTATGCCAAAGTGCGTCCCAAGAAGAACGTTGTGACCGGTCCTGCCTATCTGGTGGTGGAGGACGTTCCCTTGCCGCTGGCTGTACCGTTCTTCTTCTTCCCCTTTTCCAGCAGTTATCAGTCGGGTTTCATCATGCCTTCCTACATGGACGACTCCAATCGCGGCTTCGGTCTGACGGATGGCGGTTACTATTTTGCCATCAGCGACCAGATGGACCTGAAACTACGCGGCGACATCTTCACAAAAGGTTCGTGGGCACTGAACGCAGAGACCAACTACATCAAACGCTACAAATATTCGGGCCTTCTGCAGGCCAGCTATCAGGTGACCAAGACGGGCGACAAGGGCCTGCCAGACTATTCGGTGGCCAAGGACTTCAAGATCGTCTGGTCTCACCGTCAGGATGCCAAGGCCAATCCGAACCAAACGTTCTCCGCCAGTGTGAACTTTGCCACCAGTAGCTATGAGCGCACCAACATCAACAACCTGTACAACTCGCAGGCCATGTCGCAGAACACCAAGACTTCCAGTATCAGTTACACGCGCTACCTGTTTGACAAGAAACTGACCATTTCGGCTACCTCCAACATTGCGCAGAGCATGAAGGACTCGTCCATCAACATGACTCTGCCCGACCTGAACATCTCGCTGACGACCCTCTTCCCCTTCAAGCGGAAAAAGGCCGTGGGTGATGAAAAGTGGTATGAGAAGATTTCGGTACGTTATACCGGACGCTTCAAGAACAGCATTCAGACCAAAGACAACATGCTGTTCAAGTCCAATCTGATTAGGGACTGGGAGAACGGCATGCAGCACGAGATTCCTGTCAGCGCCACCTTTACCCTGTTCAAGTACTTCAACGTAACGCCGAGCGTCAACTACACCGAACGTTGGTACACCCGCAAGGTGATGAAGGATTGGGACCCCACGGCGGGTACCAGCGGGCAGGAGGTGAATACGGATACCATCTACGGTTTCCACCGTGTGTATAACTACAATGCCAGCCTGAGCGCCAACACCAAGATTTACGGTATGTACAAGCCGCTCTTCTTCCCGAAGAAGGCTATACAGATACGTCATGTCATCACGCCCTCTATCAGCTTCAGTGCCGCACCAGACTTCGGCTCTTCCCGTTACGGCTATTGGGAAAGCTATACGAAGCCTAACTCCAGCGGCTCTATCGATACGGTTTATTATTCCCCTTATGCCGGACAGGCCTTCAGCCCTCCCAGCCGAGGACGCTCGGGCAATATCTCTTTCAGTATTTCCAACAACTTGGAAATGAAGTATAAGGATAAAAATGACTCTATTCGCAAGATAAGTCTGATTGACGAACTGGGTGCCTCCATTTCCTACAACACGGCGGCCACCGTACAACCTTGGAGTGACTTGAATATGAATCTACGTCTGAAGTTGAGCAAAAACTATACGTTCAGTATGAGTTCCAGCTTTGCGACCTATGCCTATACTTTTGATAAGAACGGTAATGTAGTCAGAGGTAACCGGACAGAGTGGTCTTACGGGCGCTTCGGCCGTTTTCAAGGGTACGGTACCTCCTTCAGTTACACGCTGAACAACGATACTTGGAACAAAATCAGGGCTCTGTTTACGGGTGAGAAACTGGATGATGAAAAGGACAAAAACGGAACAGACAACGATGGAGGAGAGGATGCTGAGGCTACGGCAGACTCGTCCGATCCGAATGGGACGAATAAGAAAAAGAAAGAAAAAGCTGCCGTGGACGAGGATGGCTACCAGGCGTTCAAAATGCCATGGTCCATTAATTTAAGTACAGGTTTCAATATCAGCGAAGATACCAGTAAGCCCATTAATCGCGAGACTATGCGTTATCCTTACAAGTTCAGCCTGAACGCTCTGAACATTAACGGAAACATCAAGATTTCCAACAAATGGGCCATTAGTTTCAACTCTGGTTACGACTTCAATGCCAAGGAGATTACGCAGACAGCTTTCAACGTGACGCGCGACCTGCACTGTTTCACCATTCAGGCAGCCATTTCACCCTTCGGACAGTGGAAATATTATAACTTCACCATCCGCGCCACCGCGCAAATCCTGCAAGACTTGAAGTGGGAGCAGCGTAGCCAGACGCAAAGCAACATCCAATGGTATTGATGGGGAAATGAATTTTTGGAAAAAGGAAAATGGAAAGCCGA
The DNA here is from genome assembly GCF_949298305.1 of uncultured Bacteroides sp. Classification (GTDB taxonomy): domain Bacteria; phylum Bacteroidota; class Bacteroidia; order Bacteroidales; family Bacteroidaceae; genus Bacteroides. The sequence goes on from NZ_CASFWU010000074.1 coordinate 10,377, forward strand.
GAGCAGAAAACTACCGACTTTCCATTTTCTTTTTTTCATCTGTTATTGTTCTGCCTACCAGACTATCTCCGTCTCTCCGTGTTCCCTCAGGTATTCGTTGGTCTTGCTGAAATGTCTGTTGCCGAAGAAGCCGTTGTAGGCCGAGAGAGGCGACGGGTGGGCCGAGGCCAGCACCAAGTGCCGGTTGCGGTCTATAAAGGCTCCTTTACGCTGGGCGTATGCTCCCCAAAGGATGAACACCAAGTGCTCACGCTCTTCGGCCAGTGTACGGATGGCGGCGTCGGTGAATGTCTCCCAACCACGGTTCTGGTGCGAACCGGCCTGATGGGCACGGACGGTTAGGGTAGCGTTGAGCAGCAGTACGCCCTGTTGCGCCCAGCGGGTCAGGTTGCCGCTGGGGGGCGTATCGGTGCCTATGTCGTTCTTTATCTCCTTGAAGATGTTCACCAGCGAGGGTGGGAAGGGGATGCCGTCGTTTACCGAGAAGCATAGCCCGTGAGCCTGACCGGGGCCGTGGTAAGGGTCCTGCCCGATGATGACTACCTTCACGCGGTCGAAGGGGCAGAGGTTGAAGGCATTGAATATCAGTCTTCCGGGCGGATAGACTGTGGTCGTGGCGTATTCGTTGCGTACGAAATCGGTCAGGGTGCGGAAGTATTCTTTGTCGAACTCGGGTTGCAGGCGTGCTTTCCAGCTTTCTTCTATCTGAACATCCATAAGCTATTATTTATTGGGTAGGGTTATGTAAATAGGCCGTTTGGCTTGCTAAAGTACGAATAATCCTGCAAAACACCGGCCGTGCGGACATAAAAATGTCAGTTGGGTTATAGGTATTCTTCATTCTTATCAGGCTTTTATGCTGAAACAGGCAGGCACGTTTCTATGCTGAAAGTGCCTGCCTGTTTTCATATCAGTGTCTTATTCCTGATGCCCATCGTTGCTGCGCCGGCCTCAAATCAGGTGGATGTTGTGCTCCATGCACTCCTTGCGCATCTCTTCGGGCCAGATGCTGGCCTGAATTTCGCCGATGTGTGCCTTGCGCAGGTAGAACATGCACAGACGCGACTGGCCGATGCCTCCGCCGATGGAAAGCGGAAGCGTGTCGTTCATCAGCCGTTTGTGGAAGTAGAGTTCCAGCCGACGTTCCTCGCCTTCCTCCTTCAACTGTTGTTGCAGTGCCTTCTTGTCCACACGGATGCCCATGGATGAAAGTTCGATGCTGCGTTGCAGAATGTCGTCCCACAGCACAAGGTCGCCGTTCAGGCCGGGCAGGTCGTTCAGACCGGGGGTGGTGTAGTCATCATAGTCGGGGGCGCGTCCGTCGTGTTTCTTGCCGTCGCCCAGTTTGCATCCGATGCCGATGATGAATACGGCCCCGAACTTCTTGGTGATGGCATGCTCCCTGCCCTTGGAATCCAAGTCGGGATAGAGGCGACGGAGCTCTTCGGCATGGATGAAGTGCAGCTCCTGAGGGAGGGCGGGCTTGATTTGCGGATACATTTCGTAGACCATGTATTCGGTCCGTATCATGGCTGCGTAGATGCGTCTTACTATCTGTTTGAGGAAGTCTACGTTGCGGTCTTCGGCAGTGATGACGCGCTCCCAGTCCCACTGGTCCACATAGAGCGAGTGCAGGTTGCCCAGTTCCTCGTCGGCGCGGATGGCGTTCATGTCGGTATAGATGCCGTATCCGGGTTCAATGTGATACTCGGCCAGGGTCAGTCGTTTCCATTTGGCCAATGAATGCACTACTTCCGCTTGCGCGTCGCCCAGGTCCTTGATGGGGAATGAGACGGCCCGCTCCACTCCGTTGAGGTCGTCATTGATACCCATGCCCTTCAGCACAAAAAGAGGGGCGGTGACGCGTCGCAGGCGCAACTCGGACGAGAGGTTCATCTGGAAGAAGTCTTTAATCTGCTTGATGCCAAGCTCTGTCTGCTTCAAATCCAGCAGGGGTTTGTACCCTTCAGGTTTTATCAGGTAACTCATAAAGGTTTTAGATTATCAATCGTTTTGTTAATTTGCTCGGCAAAGATAGAAATAATATTGATACGTGCTCCTTCTTTGCTGTAAAAAATAACAAATTGTTTTATTAATAGCTTTGTTTGTTTTCAAAATAACAGATTTGTTTTGTGCATTTCGCCGCTGGCTGTCCCTTGGGCTGAGTATGGATTTTCTTTCGTGGGGGTATTCTTGGAACAGAGCTGTAGGTAAAACGATGTTTTGGAGGAAAAAAAAGGATTTTGTTAGGAGAATGAATAGATTTTTTATACTTTTGCAGCCACATAAAGGCTCCGTAGCTTAGTGAATAGAGCGTCAGATTCCGGTTCTGAAGGTCCTGGGTTTGAGTCCCAGCGGGGTCACTTGACAGATAAGTAAGAGGATGCGTCCGGATGCGGGCGCATCCTCTGTTTATAATAATTCGCTCCTGGCCCGTTATCATGGGGCATCGCAAACGTTATCATCAGTCAACGCAAACGTTATCATCGGTTATCGCAAACGTTACCATCAGGCAACGTGTATTTTCCCCTTCAATGATTCGTCCAATTATAGCGGCGTATTTCGAGGGCAGAAGCTGATAACATCCGGTTCCTGCGGGACTATATGCCTCGTTGGGATACTTGAGTTATATAACTTCTTAATTTCCTGTGAAATATTAAATCTGAAACTTAAGTAAAAACTTGTGTTTCTCTCCCCCCCTATACGCAGTCTTCCATCTGAACATCCAACCGTAGCCTCTGGATGAGACGCAAAATTTTGCACGGCTGTCCCAAGAAATAATTAACATATCTCTGTAATGTTCTAATATACAAATATATGAGTATATAATTCTTTGTCGGAGGATTTTAAAATTAAAAATCAGTTGCTATATTGACAGCAATAACAAAAAGTAGGGCTGCCGGCCAACGGGCCGGTCGATACGATTCAAGTGGAGAAAGACTACAACCTGTTCCTCCAGGCCTACGAAGACTCGTTGCGCCGCCTGGGCATTGACGAGAAGATACACCACCTGGACGAGGTGGAAGTGAAAGCTCGCAAGCGCGACAAGGCCAGCGATGTCTTTCAGGCCCGTACCAAGTCCCTAGCCTACTACGACGTGGCTTCAGAGATGGACGACATCCAGGATCGGAACGGTTTCATCGGCGACGATATCCACGAACTGATGAGGAACATGAATCCCAATTTTTATACGCAGTTCAGCCCATCGGGCGAGGAGTATTTGTTCTACAAAGGCAGGTTTGCTCTGTTTGTCATTGACTATGAGCGGACGCTCCACGAGGAATTGGACTTCAATAAGTACCGTAATCTGACGTTGGAGTCTATTAAGTCTATTTACATTAGCGAAGATGTGGGAACCATGTGCCGCTATGCCGACCCGAGGTTTACACCGATGAACATTGATAAACTGTATGGCTGTGCTGTATTGATTGAAACGAAACCTGAGGGAGAGGTATCGGTCAAGGGAGGAAAAGGTGTGCGCAAGACGTGGCTCGAAGGCTATAGTAAGGTGAAGGAATTCTATTCGCCGGACTATCGGGTGCTACCCCATGAGGATGATTATCGCCGGACACTGTACTGGCAGCCGGAGTTGATGACCGATGAACAGGGACGTGCCACGGTACGCTTCTACAGCAACAGCCGTTGCCGTCGTCTGCGTATATCGGTGAATACACTGGATGCTGCCGGACGTATAGGAGTACTTGAGCGTTGATATCGTCAGAATAGGCATTTGAACAACACTTGCACGGCTCGTGAACGACACTTGTACGGCTCGTGAGCCACACAAGTGTTTCAGAAATGTAATGCAAGTGTTGCTCGCGCGGGTAGGGA
>NZ_CASFWU010000075.1 GCF_949298305.1 uncultured Bacteroides sp.
GTTCCGAGGTGTGGGAGACATCAAGTTCTTTATGTTCAGACTTGCTACGCAATACGCTTGATACACCATGCCTACCAACCGGGAATATCCGCTGACCCCAAAAGAGCTATCGCCACATTGATTCCTAATTCTCGGAATGGAAACCAGAAGTTAGTAGTCATTCTTTTGAAAGAAGTACGATTTAGTCCTTCAGCTATCTGATAAAAGACTTCGACCGGTGGCTGCCTGATGGCAAGAACCGTTCAGAAAGACACACTCTGTTATTATACAACAGATGTTTACCCTAGATTTGCAGCCGAGCTGTTTCTGTATGTATTACTTAAGACGTACCACTTGCACGCGCACCAACGTCGTAACGTTTGTGCAGATATATCCCGGTCAAGAGACCGGGCTTGAGGAATCTTACAAGCTTGCCCGCATCCACCTATCCAGGCATACCAATTTCTTTTACAGATTATTATGAAAAACACCTAAGAAAGTTTCCAGCAAGGGGCAGCCCCCCCTTGAGACATCTGAAAGTATTTCTGTCTTTTATTCCTTCGGCAGGTTAACTACTGTCAATATTTGCATAACTTAAGTAAAACGGCCCTATAAATCTGTTTTCATATGGGGTTTAAAGTGGATAACTAACGACTGAACATGCCCTCTACCGGCTCTCTCCTGCCGGGGCTTCAGACTACCTATAAGTAGTTGACCAATTACTTATGGCTAATTTAGGAACTACCTATAAGTAGTTGGAGGATTACCTGCACTTGCATTGGATTCGCAACCAACCAGGCGCCGGCAGCACCGCGGAAGAGACAGAGTTGCACAGCTGAAAAAACGGCGCTTATCTGCCGGAACCTGCACCATGCGCGTGCCGCCATCTACGGCCACAGACAAAGCTACTGGAAAAAGAATCCGGTGCTTTTTGCTGATAATCCGGAAAAAACAGCTATCTTTGCCGCAGTTTTGGTTTCGCGACCGCCACTTGTCCCGGAGGCCGCGATGAAAAGGGAATCAGGTGCAAATCCTGGACAGACCCGCTGCTGTGAGTTTCATCCCAAGTTTTAGGATAATCTCTTTGCCACTGTCCGCCGCCAAACGGGGACGGGAAGGCTTCCTAAGACGAAACGAGTCAGAAGACCTGCCAAGACTGCATGGTTTTTACGCTTTCGGGAAATAAAGCCGTAAAACATCGAGCCTGTGGCCTTCTTTATTTTCTCCCCCCTCGGGACCTGAAGAAACCAGACTTCTTTGTCACTCCCCTACTCTATTCCCCCGAAAGCGCAAAGACAGAACGCTTCACTAAAAAAAAGGAACGGAATGAAAAGAAGTGCATACATCCTGCTGCTGTTGCTCGGCCTGCCGCACCTGTTTCTGGCGGCACAGAACCAAGTCACCCTGTCGGGCAAAGTCGCCGACCGGACAGGCGCACCCCTGCCGCAAGTGACCGTCGCCGTGGAGAACACCTCCCGGGGCACCTACACGGACGACGGGGGAAACTACTCCCTGCGGCTCGTGCCGGGCAGGTACACGCTGGTGGTCTCCTTTCTGGGCTACCGCACCGTGAAGGCCGACATCGACCTGCGCCACGACGAAGTGAGAAACTTCACGCTGGAGGAAAGCTCCGTCAGCCTGAACTCGGTAGAGGTCTACGGCAAAAGCCGGACGCAGCAGCTGAAGGAGGGCGTCTTTGCCGTCAACGCACTGGACGTAAAGTCACTGGCGGGCTCACTGAACAACCTGAACAGCCTGGTAGACCGCACCACGGGTATCAAGGTGAGGGAAGAAGGCGGCGTGGGCTCGGACTTCGACCTGTCCATCAACGGTCTTTCGGGCAACTCGGTGCGTTACTTTCTGGACGGCGTGCCGCTGGACGCCAAGGGGAGCGGCGTGTCGCTGGCCAACCTGCCGGTGAACATCATAGACCGCATTGAAATCTACAAGGGCGTGGTGCCCGCCAGCCTGGGCACGGACGCACTGGGCGGAGCCATCAACATCGTCACCAAGGAAGAAAAGGAGAATTACCTGGACCTGTCCTACGGAGCAGGCTCGTTCCATACGCACAAGGCCGACCTGAACGCCCAGTTCGTGGAGCGCAGGACGGGACTGATTGTAAGGCCCACGGTGGGCGTGAACTACTCGCAGAACGACTACACCATGAAAGGGGTGGAAGTGTGGGACGAAGCCCAGGATGCCTACATCTATGCCGACCGCAAGCGTTTCCACGACGGCTACTTCTCGCTGCTGGCACAGGTGGAAGCCGGCTTCACCAACCTGCCCTGGGCAGACGCCCTCTTCGTGTCCGGTTCCTACTCGAAGACGGACAAGGAGTTGCAGACGGGCTCGGTGCAGACGGTGGTCTACGGCATGGCCGAAAAGCAGACCGACGCCTGGAACGTCTCCGCCCGCTACCGCAAGCGCGACTTTCTGGTGAAGGGGCTCCAGCTGAACGCATCGCTGTCCCACACCTGGGACCACTCGCTGACCGTGGACACCGCCTACCGGAAATATGACTGGAACGGCGACTACATCCTAAGCTCGCGCAACGAAATCACCGGCAACAAACGCTCCATACGCCACTACAAGCGTCCCATGACCCTGGTTCACGCCAACGCCGACTACAGCCTGAACGCCCACCACAGCCTGAACCTGGACTACTCGCTGAACCGCACGGGCAACCGTCGCTACGACGACCTGGACACGGACTTCGAGCCGTCGAACGACGTGCTGGCCAAACACATCGTGAGCCTGTCCTACCACCAGTCGCTGCTGGACAACCGCTGGGACAACACCTTCTTCGTCAAGAACTACACCAACCATGCCGACATCCGCCAGACCGACCTGGGAGCCACCACGGGCTCCAACACGGTAAGCGGCTCCCTCACCAAGAGCTACCCGGGCTACGGCGTGGGAACCCGCTTCAGCGTGGCCGAAGCCTTTGCGCTGAAGGCCTCCTTCGAGCACAGCATCCGTCTGCCCATGGCCCGTGAGTTGCTGGGCAACGGCACCACCATCTATGCCAACGTGGCCCTGAAGCCCGAAAGCAGCAACAACGCCAACCTGGGCTTCTTCGGCACCTGGCATCCGGCCGCCGGCCACACCCTGTACTACGAAGCCAACGGTTTCCTGCGCTTCGCAGACAACTTCATCCAGATGCAGGTCATCGAGAAGGAAGGCATGATGCAGTACCGCAACGTGCCGGCCGTACACATCAAGGGGGCGGAAGGCGAGGTGCGCTACGACTGGCAGCACAGACTGCAACTGTCGGCCAACCTCAGCTACCAAGACGCCCGCGACCAGCAACGCTACAAGACCGACGGGAAGCCCTCTGCCACCTACAACAACCGCCTGCCCAACCGCCCGTGGCTGTTCGGAGGCGGCGAGGCGAACTATACCTTCCGCAACGTCGGGCTGCCGGACAGCAAGCTGCGCCTGGCCTGCAGCTACCAGTGGGTACACTGGTACTTCCTGACGTGGGAAGCCTACGGCTCGTACGAGAACAAGTCGCGCATACCCACGCAACACATCTGCGACGCCGCCCTCACCTACTCCTGGAAAAACGACTGCTACAGTCTGTCGCTGGAGTGCACCAACCTGCTGGACCGCACGGCCTACGACAACTACAAGCTGCAGAAGCCGGGACGGGCCTTCTTTGCCAAATTCAGACTGTTCATCAATTAACCCTAACAATTTAATAAGTATCAGACATGAGAAAATTCAAGTCTTTATTCAGCGCATGTATGGCCGTACTGATGGCCGCGTCTTTCACTGCCTGTTCGGACGACCCGAACGATGGTCCCGGCGGCAATCCCGGAGGTGACTCCGGCGAAACCACCCAGAACTACCACTTCGACCTCTTCATGAGCGTAGGCAAACATGGCGGCATGAGCCAGGGCGACGGCACCATCGTGCGCAGCGTCTCCAGCCTGGGCGCCGATGCCGAAAAAATATCGATTGAGGGCATCGGATCGGAATTTGAATCGGACGGCAACACCTATACCATGGAGGCCATCGTGAAAGGCAAATACTACTACGAAGTGCCCTACCAGCCGGCCGACCGCTTTGTGAAGCTGGAGGTGAACTACGACCCCGCCACGGGCAAGAACGCCCTGAACGTGGTGGCGCAGCGTCCGTTTGCCGACGGATGTACGTTCAAGGCCCGCTCCTACACACACGCCTGGCTGAATGACAACACCCTGCTCATCATGGCCGCCAACGGCGATACGGACAAAATCATCTGGACCAAGCTGAACGCTGACAACATGACCATCGAAGGCAGCGGCACCGTGGAAGGCATCAGCGCCCCCGAAGGCTATCCGGTGCTGACGACCTCGGGCATCCTGACCTACCGCCAGAGCGACGGCAAACTCTACTACTTCTACTTTGCCAAGACCTCGAAGCGCAACGGCAAGGCCACTCCCTACTTCTATACAGCGGTCATTGACCCGACGACCATGAAAGTGGAGAGCAACGAGCCCAATAACATTGCCGAACAGATGGCCGGCAGTGCCTACGGCGAACTGATGCAGAACTGCGTGATGTATGACGAGGCGGACAACCTCTATCTGGCCGCCTTCAGCCCCGACGCCAACGGCAAGGAGATAGGCAGCCTGCTGCGCATCAACAAGGGCGAGACCAAGTTTGACGCCAGCTACGAAGGCTACCCCAACGCCGACGGCAAGCTGCTCACCCTTCAGTATCTGGGCAACGGAAAGGCACTGGCCTATGCCCGCGACGACAACGGCGACCCGCAGGACGGCACACAGAACATCAGTTCCTACTGCCACTACTACACCATCATCAACCTGGCCGACGGCAGCCGCGAACGCCTGAAATACAACGGAGAGGAAATCCCCTACAGCGCCGGACGCTTCTCGCAACGCACAGCCGTGGTAGACGGCAAGGCCTACATTGGCGTCAACACCCGCGAACAGTCGTGCATCTACGTCTACGACATTGCCACCGGAAAGGTGGAGAAAGGCGCGGAAGTGGACGACAGCTTCTACTTTGACATCCTGCGGGTCATCAGCAACGATTAAAACAGAACGCACTATGAAGAAAGCACTGGTTTTATTCCTGTTGCTGCAAACCGCCCTCTTCTGCCAGGCGCACGAAGGGGGCGGCTTCGCAGTAAGCGACCTGCTGGCCGGCATGGGTCGCGGCGACAAGGCCGCACTGCTGATGGTACACTTCGGCACCACCTATGACGACACACGTACCCTGACCATTGAAGCCATCAACCGGAAGGCCCGGGAGGCGTTTCCCCAACTGACCCTTCGCGAAGCCTACACCTCGCGCATCGTCATCCGCCGCCTCCGCACCCGGGGTGTGGAGAAGCAGACACCACTCGAAGCCCTGTTGAGCCTGCGCGGCGAAGGCTATACGCACGTCATCGTGCAAAGCACGCATATCATCGAGGGAGTGGAGATGGAATCGCTCCGCAAGGACGTGGAGGCCGTAGCTCCCTTCTTCAAGGAAATCCGTGTGGGCACTCCCCTGCTCTACTCGGTAGAAGATACCGAAAAGGTAGCGGATATCCTGGCCGTACGCCACGGCGGGGCTGCCACGGGCAGAAACCATGTGGTGCTGGTGGGACACGGCACCTATACCCCCGCCACCGCCATCTATAGCCAGCTGGACTACATGCTGAAGACCGCCGGACACGAACGCTTCCACGTGGCCACCATTGAGGGCTACCCCAGCTACGAAACCGTACTGGCCCGGCTGAAGGCCGCACGCGCCAAGGAGGTGACGCTGGTACCCTTCATGTTCGTGGCCGGCGACCATGCGCGCAACGACATTGCCGGCGAATGGAAAGAAGCACTGGAAAAGGAGAGATTCGGCGTGCGTGTCTGCACGGAAGGCCTGGGTGAGATTGCCGAAGTGCAGGACATCTTCATCGGGCACATCCGCTTCCTGCTGACACACCGCATGGTGGACATCCAGGAGAAAAAGGCCCGCTACGCCGCAGAATCCGACAAATAGATGTATATTTGCGAATCCAAAAAATAACCTGGGAAAGAAATGAAAAAACCTAAGATAATTGTCGCCGGGCTGGGTCCCGGCAGCGAAACGGACATCACCCCCGCCGTAATATCCGCCCTGCAGGAGGCCGACGTGGTGGTGGGCTACAAATACTACTTCCAGTTCGTCACCCCCTACCTGCGTCCCGACACGCAGTGTGTGGACACGGGCATGAAGCGGGAAAGGCAGCGGGCGGAACAGGCCTTCGAGCTGGCTGAACAGGGAAAGACGGTCTGCGTCATCAGCTCGGGCGATGCGGGCATCTACGGCATGACTCCCCTCGTCTACGAAATGAAGCGGGAGAGGAACAGCCGGGTAGAGATTGTCTCCCTGCCAGGCATCAGCGCCTTCCAGAAAGCGGCCTCGCTGCTGGGTGCTCCCGTAGGACACGACTTCTGCGTCATCTCCCTGTCCGACCTGATGACCCCGTGGGAAACCATCGAGAAAAGAATTGTGGCGGCAGCCACCGCCGACTTTGTGACCGCCGTCTACAATCCCCGCAGCGAAGGACGCTACTGGCAACTGCACCGGCTGAAGGAGCTGTTTCTGGCTCACGGAAGGTTGCCGCAGACTCCCGTAGGCTACGTCCGTCAGGCTGGCCGCCCGGAGCAGGAGGTACACATCACCACCCTGGGCGAATTTGCCCCGGAACAGACCGATATGTTCACCGTAGTCCTGATAGGCAACTCGCAGTCCTATGAATGGAACGGCGCCTTCATCACCCCGCGCGGATACTACCGGGAAGAGACTGATGAAGGAACCGGCATCGGGCAGGAAATCATGATACGCAGCTTCCGCACCATCGAACGTGAATTGAAACGCAAAGACCTGCCTACCGACCACAAATGGGCCCTGCTGCACGCCATACACACCACGGCCGACTTCGAGATGGAGCACCTGCTGTACACCGACCCGGATGCCGTGGCCTCGCTCTACCGCCGCATTGCGGAAGGCCACCTCAAGACCGTGGTCACCGATGTGACCATGGCAGCCAGCGGCATCCGGAAAGGAGCCTTGCAACGGCTGGGAGTGGAGGTGAAATGCTATCTGGGCGACCCGCGCACAGCAGCCCTGGCCGCTGAGAAAGGCATCACCCGCACACAAGCCGGCATACGGCTGGCCGCAGCCGAACATCCGGACGCCCTCTACGTATTCGGCAACGCACCGACCGCACTCATGGAACTGTGCGACCTGATTCGCAAGGGTAAAGCCTCTCCGGCCGGCATCGTGGCGGCACCGGTGGGCTTCGTACACGTGCAGGAATCGAAACACATGGTGAAGCCTTTCGCCCAGATTCCGAAAATCATTGTGGAGGGACGCAAAGGGGGCAGCAACCTGGCCGCCACCCTGGTGAACGCCATCCTCTGCTACAACGATGCGGAACTGCTGAGACCGGGAAGAGACGTCTGATGAACTAAACATGGAGAACCAGCGCATGAGCCGACATTTCATCGTCATCGGAATGGATGACAACCGGACTCCTTTCTTTCCTCCGGAAGTTATGGAACACATCCGTGCCGGAAAAGTGTTCTCGGGAGGAGTCAGACACCGCGAAATCGTGCGGGAACTGCTGCCCGCAGACGCCCGGTGGATTGCCATCACTGTCCCCATAGACAACGTGTTTGCCCAGTACGAAGAGGTGTTTGCCGCCGATGACGACGCAACCATCGTGGTGTTCGCTTCGGGCGACCCCCTGTTCTTCGGCTTCGCCAACACCATCCGGCGCAAGCTGCCCGACGCGGCTCTGCGCCTCTACCCGTACTTCAACTCCCTCCAGTTGCTGGCCCACCGGCTGGCCATGCCCTACGATGACATGCGTACCGTGTCGCTCACCGGCAGGCCGTGGCAGGAACTGGACCGGGCACTGATGGAGCAGGCCGGCAAGATAGGCATCCTGACCGACCGCGAGCATACCCCGGCTGCCATCGCCGCCCGAATGATGGAATATGGCTACACCGGATACACGCTGTACGTGGGAGAACACCTGGGCAATCCGGACAAAGAGCGTGTCCGCCGGCTGACACTCGAGGAAGCCGTACAGAAGACATTCGAGCACCCCAACAACCTCATGGCCGTCCTGACGCAGCCAGCCTGCGGACGGCATCACTATTGGGGCATCCCCGACGAAGCGTTTGCCCACCTGGACGGACGTGCACGCATGATAACCAAGGCTCCCATCCGTCTGCTGAGCCTGCAAACGCTCGAACTGAACCGCCGGAAGGTGTTCTGGGACATCGGATTCTGCACCGGCTCGGTTTCCATCGAGGCCCGCCTACAGTTTCCACATCTCACTGTGGTGGCCTTTGAGGTCAGACCGCAGGGACGCGAACTGATGGAGACCAACGCCCGCCGCTTCGGCGCACCCGGCATCACAGCCGTCATCGGCGACTTTCTTACGGCCGACCTCCGGCAACTGCCCCGACCGGATGCCGTATTCATAGGCGGACACGGCGGACGGTTGAAGGAAATGCTGCACCGCGTGAAGGAGGTGCTGCAACCCGGCGGATGCCTGGTCTTCAACTCCGTAACGGCCGAGAGCAGAGAAGCCTTTGCGACAGGAGCCACCGAAGAGGGCTTCTGCCTGCACCCCACCCTGCACATCGCACTGAACGACTATAACCCCATAGACATCATGAAAGCCACGCTTTCGTAAACTAACTGAAAGAAAACAGCATGAAAACAGCCCTTATACTTATATCGGAAGGCGGCAAGGATACAGCCCGGAAACTGACCGCCGAATGGAACGACATGGAATTGTATTCCCCCATCCGGACCGAAGGATATGTACACATTGCCTCCCTCGCGAGCTGGATGGAACAGGCCTTCGGACGCTACGACGCTTTCGTCTTCATAGGCGCCATGGGAATCTGTGTGCGCACCATCGCTCCCCACATCCGCGACAAGCACACGGATCCCGCCGTACTATGCGTGGACAGTACGGGACGGTATGTCGTATCGGTATTGGCGGGACACATTGGCGGTGCCAACGGCCTGACCGAAGCCATGGCCCACACGCTGGGTGCCGAACCGGTCATTACCACCCAGAGCGACCGGACCGGACTATGGGCGCTGGACACGCTGGGGAAACGGTTCGACTGGCACACGCAGCCGCTGGAGGGCGACAGCCTGAACACGTGCATCAGCCTGTTCGTCGCCGGCAAGCCTACCGCCCTACTACTTGAAATCCGCGACAAGGGCACAGACTGGCTGGAAGCCCACCTGCCCGCACAAGTCCAGGTGTTCACCCGCCTGGCAGACATCGACTTCACCCGCTTCCAACTGCTGCTGTGCGTCTCCCCACGCATACCGTCGCAGGTGCCGGTTCCCACCGTCTGCTACGTACCCGCCATTGTCCACGTTGGCCTGGGACTGGCCCGTCAGGCCGGCCCTACGGACGAGGTCATCGGACAGGTTTACCAGACGCTTGCCGAGAACGGCATCTGCCGCCAGGCCATCGCTTCGCTGTCCAGCATTACGGAGAAGAAAGACGAACCGATGCTGCAGGCACTCGGCAAGGAATATCCGGTTACGCTCTATCCGGCAGAGGAACTGGCAGGGGTAGATGTCCCACATCCCAGCGAAACCGTACAAAAGCACATGGGCACCTCCAGTGTCAGCGAAGCGGCAGCCATCCTCAGCTCGGGGAACCCGCACTTGCTGCTGCCCAAGAGCAAAGGGAGCAACTACACTGTGGCCGCATCGGTAGACAGCCGCTTCCTCCGCCAAGGTCACATCGAGATTGTAGGAGCAGGCCCCGGCGACCCCGAACTGATTTCGGTACGCGGCAAGCAGATGCTGGAGAGGGCCGACCTGGTGCTGTATGCCGGCAGCCTGGTGCCCCGCGAACTGACGGCTTATGCCAAGCCCGGCGCCACCGTGCGCAGCTCGGCCTCGATGGACTTGGAGGCACAGTTCGAACTGATGAAAGATTTCTACGACCGGGGAAAATTCATTGTCCGGCTGCACACGGGCGACCCCTGCATCTACGGAGCCATTCAGGAACAGATGAACTATTTTGACCAATATGGCATGAGCTACCACATCACTCCGGGCATCTCCTCGTTCCAGGCTGCCGCAGCAGCCCTGAAGTCGCAGTTCACCATTCCGGAGAAGGTACAGAGTATCATCCTGACACGCGGAGAGGGACGTACCCCCATGCCCGAACGGGAGAAGCTGCACCTCATGGCCCGCTCGCAGAGCACGATGTGCATCTTCCTGAGTGCCGGCATTGCCGACCAGGTACAGGCCGAACTGCTGCAGGAATATCCCGAGACGACACCCGTAGCCGTGTGCTACCACCTCACCTGGCCCGACGAACGCATCTTCCGGGGAGAGCTGAAAGACCTGGCCCGGATAGTAAGCGAAAACCGACTGACGCTGACCACCATGATTGTGGTAGGCGAAGCCATCGGTAACCGCGAAGGCCTGTCGCGACTCTATGCCCACGAGTTCAAACACCTGTATCGCCCATAACCGCCCAGCACCACACATCCACCATGATTCTGATTTTAGGAGGTACAACCGAAGGACGCATTGCCGCCCAAACGCTCGAAGAAGCGGGAAAGACGTATTTTTATTCGACTAGAGGCGACGAACAGGAAATCTGCCTGCACCACGGTGTACGCCAGCAGGGAGCACTGGACGAAACAGGGCTGTACACCTTTTGCCGCCAGCACGGCATCCGCCTGATGGTGGATGCCGCCCACCCTTTTGCAGAACAACTGCACCAGACGGTGGAACAGGTGTCCCTGCGCCTCGGCATTCCGGTGGTGCGGCTGGAACGCATCTTCCCTACACGCGACGAAGTGCACCTCTGCTGGTGTCAGGACTACGAAGAGGCCGTCCTGCAAATCAGACAGGCTGGCATCGGTTCCCTGCTGGCACTGACGGGTGTGCAAACCATCGGCAAGCTGAAAGCCCTCTGGCAGGAAAAGGAAGGTTGCCGCTGTCGGTTCCGCATCCTGGACAGGGATTCGTCCAGGGCGATGGCCGCCCGGCAGGGATTCCCCATGACAGACATCTGCTATTATCACCCCGAAGAGGATGAACGGACCTTCCTGGCCCGACTGAAGCCGGATGCCATACTAACCAAAGAGAGCGGTACCTCCGGCGGATTTTGCGAGAAAGTGGATGCAGCCTTGGAACTGGGCATCCGTGTCTTCGTCATCCGGCGGCCCGAAACGCCCCGCTCCTTCTACACAGCCAACGGCGAACACGGACTGCGAAGAATGGTCGAAAAGCTGTTGCCCGACTTCTATCCGCTACACAGCGGACTGACCACAGGAACCTGTGCCACGGCTGCCGTCACTGCCGCCACCCACTATCTTCTGACGGGAGAGTGCCTGTCGGAGTGCCCGGTCATCCTGCCTGACGGAGAAACCATACCCGTACAGACTGAGGTAGAACCGTCCATCGCCCACTCGACGAATGCCGACGGCTGTCTCACCCTGACCGCCCGCGCCTCTGTCACCAAAGACGCCGGAGACGACCCGGACATCACGGACGGAATGAGAATCTGCGCCACCGTAACCGCCACAATGGCATCGAACTCCCTGCACTCCGCCCCCAGAGAGACAGCCATCACCCTGCAAGGAGGTGAGGGCGTAGGCACGGTAACAATGCCGGGATTGGGCCTGCCGCTGGGAGCACCCGCCATCAACGATACGCCTCGAAAGATGCTGGAGGAGAACGTCCATAAGGTGTTGAAGGAGTGTGACGGCTCGCAGTCTGTACAAAGCCTCTGCATCACGGTTTCGGTTCCGGGCGGCGAGGAAATAGCCCGCCGCACGTTCAATCCGCGCATCGGAGTTGTGGGTGGAATCTCCATCATCGGCACCTCGGGCATTGTCAAGCCCTTCTCCTCGGAAGCCTTCATCAACTCCATCCGAAAAGCACTGGAAGTGGCACAGGCAACAGGCAGCCACCGGATTGTCATCAACTCCGGTGCCAAAAGCGAAAAGTTTCTGCACCGCTACTATCCCGAGCTGCCCCTCCAGGCATTTGTGCATTATGGCAACTACATCGGCGAAACCATTCGGATTGCAGCCGAACTGGGTATCGGACATCTCACCTTGGGACTCATGATAGGAAAAGCCGTCAAACTGGCCGAAGGCCATCTGGACACCCACAGCAAACATGTCACCATGAACCGGACATTTGTCCTGGATGTGGCCCGCGAAGCAGGATGCAGCAATGGAACACTGGAAAAAATAAAGGGCATCAACATGGCGCGGGAACTGTGGGACATCCTGCCCGCAGAAGAACAAACGGCATTCGCCCACCGACTGACAGTCCGATGTGCCAGACATTGCGCACCCCTCCTTCCCCACGGAGAACTGACCGTCCTGCTCATTACGGAAACGGGAAACATCCTTTCATAACAACAGATTGCCCCCTAAAAAAGAACTACGGCCGTCAAGGGAGAATCAAATTTCCCCTTGACAGCCGTAGCCTGTCCTGCCAGATACAGCAGAAATTATTTCAATACTGAATTGATATAGTTCAGCATCGTATTTACATTGTCCAGCATCTTCTTTTGAGCGGGTTTGTCAGCAGAAAGCAGCGGCACAAGCTGTTCCAGATACTTCTTGGCCGACTGGAACTCAACCTTGGCCTTCTCGGCATCGCTCTGAACCAAAGCGGCACCCGTAGAGTAATACAGCGAACCCAGGCTGTTGAGAGCATTGATGTTGTTGGGCTGGATTTCGATTGCCTGCTTATAAGCATCCTCAGCCTCTGTCACCTTCTTGGCCTTCTGAGCCATGATGCCTTGGTTTACATAATAAGTGGCATACAGTCTTGTCAGCGTTTTGTTGCCCGGATTGGCTTCCAAACCTTCTTTCAATGTAGCTACGTATTCATTATCCTTCTTCAGGTCCTTCAAAGCGCCGGCCTTGCCAATATAGGCATTTGCCAAATTATATTTCTTTTGTACGGCAATGTCGAAATACTTCACAGCATCTGCCGGCTTCTTGATTTTATCTGCACAAATACCACAGTTGTATGCAATGACAGAGTCTTGATTGTTTGTCTGGTTCATGTAAGAACTGAAATTGGTGTAAGCTGTCTGATAATCCTTAGCTTCCAAAGCTGCAATTCCATCGTTTCTCAACTTGGCAAGCTCAGGAGTGTCTTGCGCAAATAAATTAAAGGCTGCACAACATAGTGCAAGAGATAAGATTAATTTTTTCATATTGCTTTTAAATGTTTAAAATTGATAATCCAAAATTAATGGAGTAAAACGGAGCAACAAAAACTTTTTAACTTTTTTGAGGTTTTTACGAGAGTAGTAACATGTGTTATATTACGTAAATAGCAAAATAAAGCCTATACATAAAAAACTAAAGCAAATATTTGCAGCATTCATAAAAAAGAAGTAATTTTGCACCGCATTTAAGGCTGGTTCCGTAGCTCAGCTGGATAGAGCAACGCCCTTCTAAGGCGTGGGTCTTGCGTTCGAATCGCAACGGAATCACAAAGAAGGAAGTTCTTAAAACACTGATAATTACAGGTTTTAGACTTCCTTTCTTCGTTTCTTCACCTGCCTTTGGGAATTTTGCCGGGTCTACGTAAAAATGGTTCAACGTAACAACCTGAGGGATTCATAATTTAAGCATAAATTTTAGTCAGTCTGAAGAGGAAAAACACCTTGTCCTTGACTTCCCTGAACTGTGTTCTGAACTCCTTGATTTTGGCATTGAACGATTCGGAAGCCGCATTAGTGGAACGCCTGTCGAAGAAGTTGGCGATTTCCGGATAACCTGAGTTTTGGATAACACTCTCAACATAGTGAGAATATCCACGAGTATTCCCTGCGGAGAACCTTCCGTTCTTCGCTTCCACATGTTTATGTCC
>NZ_CASFWU010000076.1 GCF_949298305.1 uncultured Bacteroides sp.
CCGCTGAGGGAAAAAGAGAATGGGGAAAGAAGCCCCTACCATCCACGAATTAAGTCCGGTAAGCGGAGCTATCTTCTGACGGACATAACCAATGGAAAATTCTGGGAAGAAACGGCTGCGCTCTATTCGCAGCAAATCTTTCTTCTCTTGCAACTGGGCATTGAAATAGTCCAGATGACGGGTTGACAGGATACGGTTCTCTGTCGGCATCTGCATAACCGACAGGGTCGTGTCGGCAGGAAGCAAAGAACGGTCACTATAACAGGCCCAAGTGAACCGCCGTCCGGCCAGTGTCAGTTCTCCGGATGCCTCCATCCATCGCGTATTCAAGTCGGCAGCCAGAGCTGTTATCATGTTGCGTTCGGCCAGGTCAATGTCTCCCTGAAGATAACGCTGCTCACCACTGTTCCGCAGCTGTTCGGCCAGTTCCTTCTGTCCGCTGTACAAAGCATTGATGTTGAAGGCATACTGATAGTACGCCCATGCCCGTTTTACTTCTGCAGTGATTTCTTTCTTCACCATGTCCCGATAGCTTTTGCCTTTGTTTATCTGCGTGTTGGACAACGCATTCTTGTAGAAAGGAGTCAGCAGAGAGCCAAGTGACTGTTCAATAGCCAGTTCGTTATCACTACGGTCGGTGCCATTCAACTGACCCCACGAATAACTGAAAGAAGTATTGCCGCCATCCCAGGCTTCGCCTTTCGAGGCGCGGGCACGCTCAATTTCCGACTCGGCCATCTTCAGACGCGGATGATTGTGCAAGGCTATTTCAACAGCCTGCTCCAAGGTCACCGCCTGCTGCGCCTGTACGGCAGGCACACAGATGACCAGTATGGCGACGCCAAGCATCATCCGACGAAAAGCAAGGCGGTTCTTCCTGCGTATGCGTTTGGCCGTGATACTATTGACCAGGCGGTAGAACACAGGAATGATAATCAGTGTCAGTATGGTAGACACAATCAGTCCGCCTATCACGACTGTAGCCAGTGGACGCTGCACTTCGGCACCGGCCGAAGTTGCGATAGCCATCGGCACAAAGCCCAATGAAGCGACCAGTCCGGTGAGGAAAACAGGGCGCAGCAGATGCGGACACCCCAAAGATATGATACGATCGGTACACATGTGATATTTAGTTTGTTTACGTATATCGTTGAAATGGTTGATCATCAGAATTCCGTTCAGCACGGCCACACCGAAAAGGGCGATGAAGCCGACACCGGCCGAGATGCTGAAAGGCAAGCCGCGTAGCCACAGGGCTACGATACCTCCAATCAGTGAAAGCGGAACGGTGGAGAATACGACCAGCGAATAGATGACGCTGCGGAACGCGAAGAACAGCAACAGCAGGATGAGCAGCAAAGCAATGGGGATGACCACCGTCAGAGTGCTGATGGCGTTCTGCAGATTTTCAAATTGGCCGCCGTATTCAAAGTAATAACCGGGCTTGAGTTTCACGTTCTTGTCGAGCGCGTCGCTGATTTGGCTGACCACTTGCTGAATGTCGGCATTGCGCACATTAACACCAATCACAACCCTGCGTTTGGTAGCGTCACGGTTAATCTGGAGAGGTCCGTTCACCAGTTCAATGCTGGCCACTTCGCTGACCGGAAGCTGAATGTTATCCTTGGTACGGACAAACAGCTTGTCAATGTTCAGGTCGCTCACCTTTTCCTTGTCCAGACGGACAACGAGGTCGAACCTGCGCTCGTTCTCGAATACCACTCCGGCCGTCTCGCCTGCGTATGCGGTGCGGATGACGGTATTCAGTTCTTCGATGTCGATGCCGTAACGGGCTATTTTGGCACGGTCGTAGTGGACAAGCAACTGTGGAAGTCCCATGGCCTGCTCCACCAGCACGTCGGCTGCTCCGGGAACCTGCTCCACATAACGGGCTGCTTCCTGCGCCTTGGCATACAATTCGGCCATGTCTTCTCCATAAAGTTTGATGGCAATATCGGCCTTGGCACCGGTCATCAGTTCGTTGAATCGAAGCTGGATAGGCTGGCTGAAATTAAATTCGGCTCCGTCAATGGAGTCCAGACACTGTTTCATCTTCTCCACCATTTCTGCACGGCTCGATGCGGAAGTCCATTCGGCAAAGGGTTTCATGACAATCATCACATCGGCATCTTCTACCGCCATCGGGTCGGTAGGAACTTCGGCCGTACCGATTTTGGCAACAACATGCTTAATTTCGGGAAAGCGCTCTTTGAGCCGTTTCTCCGCTTCGAGTGAAACTTCGATGCTACGGCTCAGCGAACTGCCGGCAGGCAGCGTCATCTGCATGGCAAAGTCGCCTTCGTCGAGGGTTGGGATAAATTCGGCTCCCAACCTGGTGAACAACAACAGCGAGAGCAACAAGGCTACAAAAGAAGCACTGATAGTGCCCCACACATGAGCCAGACTGAAACGAAGCACGCGCTGATAGATTTTATTCAACCAGTCGAAGAAGCGGTCGGCCGGTGTAGGCTTCACTGTCATGGTACGTTTCAGGAAAAGAGATGCCATCATCGGGACATAGGTTATGGAAAGAAGAAGCGCACCGATGATGCAGAACACCAGTGTCTTGGCCATCGGCGTGAAGTATTTGCCTTCGATACCGGTCAGGGTCAGGATGGGGAAAAACACGATCAGGATGATGAGTACGGCAAATGTGGCACTTCTTACCACACGGCTTGCTCCTTTTTCTACTTCATGGTCCATCTCCTGTGATGTCAGCGTACGCCCTTTCAGCTCCCGCCCGTAAAGATGGGCCAGGATTCCTTCCAGAATGACGATGGATCCGTCTACCACGATACCGAAGTCTATCGCGCCAAGACTCATCAGATTGGCCGATACATTGAAGATGCGCATCAGAATAAAAGCAAAAAGCATGGCCAGCGGAATGACCGATGCTACAATCAGGCCGGCACGCACGTTGCCCAGGAAGATAATCAGCACGAGGAATACAATAATGGCACCTTCCACCAGGTTGCGTATTCACCAGTTCCGAACGGTTCAGGTAAGGTTCCACACTCACTCCTTCGGGCAGCATCTTCTGGACTTTCTCCACCCTTTTCTCCAGTTCCTTGGTCACGACATTGGCATTGGCGCCTTTCAGCATCATGGCAATACCGCCCACACACTCTCCTTCGCCATCCTTTGTCATGGCACCGAAGCGTTTGGAAGCGCCGAATTGCACTTTGCCTATGTCACCGATGTGTACCGGTATGCCGCCACGGTTGGTCACAACGATTTGCTCCACATCGTGCAAATCGTTGATCATGCCTTCTGAACGGATATAATAGGCACGGTTCACCTTTTCTATATAACTGCCACCCGTATTCTGGTTGTTACGGCTCAAGGCTTCGAATACCTCACCGATAGTAATGTTGAGCGAATACAAGGCATCAGGGTCCACCGCCACCTCATATTGTTTCAGGTAACCGCCGAAACTATTGATTTCCACAATGCCGGGAATACCCGACAATTGTCTTTTCACAATCCAGTCCTGAATGGTGCGCAACTCCATGGCGTCGTAACGGTTTTCATAACCCGGAGCCACTTTAAGAACATACTGGTATATTTCACCCAAGCCCGTCGTGATAGGCATCAGTTCGGGAGTTCCCAGTTCCGGTGGAATCTCACCTGCCACCATCTGTATCTGTTCGTTGACCAGCTGCCGGGCGTCCAGCGTAGGGACTGTTACGACCGACAGCCCGAAGCGGGATACCGAACGTATTTCCTCTACGTTCATAACGTTACTCATGGCTATCTCGATAGGGAAAGTGATAAGCTGTTCCACTTCCTGTGGTGCCAGTGTGGGCGATACGGTAACAATCTGCACCTGATTGTTGGTTATATCGGGCACGGCATCAATGGGCAGCGTCAGCATGGAGTATATGCCACCCGCCAGAAGAAGTAATGTAGCCAATGCCACAAACAGCTTCTTCCTGATTGAAAAATGTACGATTCTTGTAAACATAGGTAAATAGATAATAGTTTTGTAATGGTTACAAAGTTATTCGTCTTACAATTATGATTCTTTCATTTCAGGTTGAAACGTCCAAAATGCATGTTGAAGTACACAATAGGCCGGGTGATTTGTAGTTCTTCTTTGGTTAACCTAAGTCTTGTCTTGAGGCTGAGCCTTTTCTGTTACAGGGGAAGGATTGTAGCTGAACATTGGAATCCTTTGACAGAATTGTCGGATGATGTTTACCGTGAGCACTTAAATGCCATGGAATATTGCTTCGCTTTCAAATGAAAATGATGGAAAAATATTACTTTTGCGGACTGATGAATTTATAGAAAAGCAAGTTTATGTATAAGACTATTTTAGGAAAAATGTTTCTTCTCTTTATGGTAGAAGGAATTCTTTTTGCTGGGTGTTCCAATGATGAAGGGACGTTCCCAGCAGGAAAGAAGGTGAATGATGAAATCTATTATGCCAATATGTTCGGTAAGGAGGTTATGGAACAGTTCTATTACTGGAACGGGGAAATAGAGTCTGATTTGCAGACATGGAATATAGAAACCAATGAAGATCCTATTGGGACGGTTGACAGAATTAAGTATCACGAAGGTGACAAATACATCGACAAGTGGACTATGCTGACAGACGATATGGAGTCTTTCAATGCCAATGTGGGAGGCGTATCCACTACGTTCGGTTGGAATCTTACCATCTATCTACTGAATCAGGAGAGTACCCAGTGTATAGGGGTGGTGAATTTTGTTCACCGGGACACACCTGCAGCCCGTGCAGGCCTTAAGAGAGGTGATATCATCATCGGCTTGAACGGCACTGACCTCACTACGGGAAACTATTTGGATTTATACCATGTTCCTTCGCTTACTGTATCTCTTGGCAGACTGGATATGGAGAATAATATAATCGTAAGCCAGGGTAAGGAAGTAGAACTGACAGCTGTGACCACTTACGAGGATCCTGTGCTGTGCGACTCTGTATACGAGTTCGGTGGTAAGAAGGTCGGTTATCTGGCTTATTCAGCTTTCGACTTGAGGTCAGTGGACAAATTGGTAGAAATCGGGCGCCACTTTAAAGCCGAAGGCGTCAGCGAACTGGTACTTGACCTTCGCTACAACGGTGGCGGATATGTTATTACGGAGAATGTACTCGCTTCCATGTTTGCTCCTCAGCAGGCTGTCAGCAATCAGGAGATTTTCGAACGGGATGACTACAACGACTATCTGACAGAACTATATTGCAAGCAGGGAGTCAGTACCGATACCCGCTTTACCACCGAGTTCAATTATCCTTCCAACGGGGTAAACGTCAGTACGAAGGATGCCAATATCGGTCTGACAAAAATCTATGGCCTGATATCCCGTGGATCTGCTTCTGCCTCCGAGGCTCTGCTGGGCGGATTGATGCCTTACATGGATGTGCAGCTCATAGGTACATCTTCTTCGGGCAAGTATTGTACCGGTTGGATGCTGGGGGCAGAAGACGCCTACGAGAACTGTCCGAACGAGATAAGAAACTGGGGTATCTATTTGATGGTTAGTATCTATAAGAATGCCGTAGGAGAGACACCCTGTATGCCCGACGGACTACAACCCGATGTGGAGGTGGAAGATGAGCCTATACTGCCCTATGCTTTGGGCGATGTAAATGAACCCCTGTTGCGCGAGGCATTGAAGCAAGCCGGCCGTCCTTATGATGGAGAGGTCGTCGTACCGTCTACCCGTATTCCCTCTTTGCGTTTCAGACAGATGCCTCCTGTCCTGAAACCGAATTTTGGTAAGCGCATTCAGTTCCCCTTGTTTAAATAGAGAGGTTGGGCGATTTTTGAGATTGGGATGTCTGTTCCTTTCTCAATCCTTTTGGAAACCCGATGGAAGATGTAGAGAAAGATTCGTGCATACTGTTGGGGCTGATACCGTTTGGAGTAAAAATTTTCGGTCAGCTTGCTATTTCTGCGCCCCTCTTTTTCTATCTTTGTACACTCTAAACAGGGAAACAGTATTTTTACATGAAAATGAATACATTTATCCGATATATTGGGGGGGCGCTTTTGCTTTTGGCAACCGGAGGGCAGGCTCAGACTACTAAGTTTGCCAATCCCTTCAGCCATCCCATGACTTTCAGTGGCAATTTTGGTGAGCTGCGGGCTGATCATTTTCACGGAGGGTTGGACTTCAAGACGGGTGGCGTGACTGGCAAAGAGGTGCGTGCATTGGCAGACGGACATATCTGCCGCATTCGCGTGACCCACGGATCGGGCTACGTACTTGATGTGGCTTACGATAACGGGTACACTACCATCAATCGCCATCTTAGTGCCTTTGTAGGCGATGTGGCCCGGCGTGTAGAGGATTTGCAGTATCAGCAGGAGAGTTGGGAGGTGGAGATTGTGCCCCGACCGGACGAATATCCTGTGAAGCGCGGACAAGTGATTGCGCTTAGTGGTAATACGGGTTACTCTTTTGGTCCCCATTTACATCTGGATGTTATCGAGACAGCTACAGATGAATACGTGGATCCGTTGCCTTTCTTCATGGATCGTGTTAAGGATCAAACTGCTCCGCGGGCAATAGGCATTATGCTCTTTCCGCAGGCGGGTAGGGGAGTGGTGAACGGATTGCAGGAGGCACAGGCCTTTGCCTTGAACAAGATAAAGAGCATAACAGCATGGGGGGAGATTGGCGTGGGTATCAGAGCCTATGACTACATGGATGGTGTCAGCAACCGATATGGGGTGCATACCGTAATCCTCGAAGTGGATGGGCAGGAGGTGTTCCGCAGCGTGGTGGATCGCTTTGCTTATGAGGAGAATCGTTATATCAACTCGTGGACGTACGGACAGTACATGAAGTCTTTTGTTGATCCGGGTAACCGTTTGCGCATGCTCCATGCCACTAATGGCAACCGTGGTTTGGTGAACATCGATGAGGAACGTCCATACCGTTTTGTTTATACGCTAAAAGATGCCTTTGGCAACACTTCAAAGGTCAGTTTCACTGTACAGGGGCAGCGGTCGGACATAGAGCCGGCGACGCACAGCGGGAAGTACTTCCTGCACTGGGACCGTGTCAATTACTTGCAGGAACCCGGCATGGAACTGGTACTGCCCCGTGGAGTGCTTTACGACGATGTGCTTCTGGATTGTGCCCTGTGGACAGACAGTAACGACATAGCCTATACCTATCAGTTGGATACTGATGGAGTGCCTTTGCATAAAGGTTGTACCCTGCGCATCGGTTTACGTCGCAGGCCACTGGAGGACAGCACAAAATATTACGTGGCGCGCGTCGGCAAGAATGGAAAGAAATACAGCGTGGGCGGACGTTACAAGGACGGCTATATGGAGGCCGACATCCGTAGTCTGGATACTTATACGGTGGACATAGACACCGTACCGCCCGTGCTGACACCCGTAGGACAGGGAAACTGGGGACGTACTGGGCGCATTGTTTTCAAAGCCAGAGACGCTCAGACGGGTATTTCCTCGTATCGTGGTACCATAGACGGGCAATATGCCCTCTTCGGCAAACCTAACTCTATCAAGGGTGACTTGGTGTGTGAACTGGATTCCCGGCGGGTGAAAAAAGGTGGAACCCATCTGCTGGAGATGACTGTGACCGACGGGTGCGGAAATATTACGCGACAGGAATACAGGTTTATATGGTAGACGTCGGATAAAATCTGACCGTTTTTTTCTAGAACAAATGTCACACTTAAACAAATATCAAATAATCATTATGAAATTTAGGAAATTGACCCTCTCCGTCATACTGATGGCGGCAGCAATGATGAAGGCTCCGGCCTGTACCAACCTGATTGTCGGCAAAAATGCTTCGACAGACGGTTCTACCATTGTCTCTTATTCGGCAGACTCGTACGGACTCTTCGGCGAGCTTTATCACTATCCTGCGGGTGTGCATCCCAAGGGCACAATGATAAACGTCTACGAATGGGATACGGGCAAGTATCTGGGCCAGATAGAGCAGGCCCGGCAGACGTATAATGTCATCGGCAACATGAATGAATTTCAGCTGACAATCGGCGAGACTACTTTTGGTGGCCGTCCTGAGTTGGTTGACACGCTGGGTCTGATAGACTATGGAAGTCTGATTTACTTGGGGCTTCAGCGTTCGCGTACTGCTCGCGAAGCCATCCGCGTGATGACTGACCTGGTGGAGGAATATGGTTATTACAGCAGTGGGGAATCGTTTACCATTGCCGACCCCAATGAGGTATGGATTATGGAGATGATAGGCAAGGGGCCTGGTGGACGAGGTGCCGTCTGGGTAGCTGTCCGTGTACCTGACGACTGTATTTCGGCACATGCCAACCAAAGCCGTATCCATCAGTTCGATATGGGCGATAAGGAAAACTGCATGTATTCGGCAGACGTCATTTCCTTTGCTCGGGAGAAGGGCTATTTCGACGGCGTTAACCGCGATTTCAGCTTTTCCAAGGCATACGCGCCCCTCGATTTTGGTGCGCGCCGTTATTGCGAGGCACGGGTCTGGAGTTTCTACAATATGTTCACTGACCGTGGTCAAGAGTTTCTTCCCTATATTCAGGGTGAAACCGATCAGCCCATGCCCCTTTACGTGAAGCCCTCGCGCAAACTTTCCGTTCAAGACGTGAAGAACGCCATGCGCGACCATTATGAAGGTACTCCTCTGGATATCACGCAGGACTTTGGTGCCGGTCCCTACCACTCACCCTATCGCCTCTCGCCTCTTGATTTTGAGGTGGATGGTAAGAAATACTTCAATGAACGCCCCATTTCCACGCAGCAGAGCGGCTTTGTCTTCGTGGCACAGATGCGCTCCACCTTGCCTGATCCCATAGGCGGTGTACTTTGGTTCGGGCTGGACGATGCCAACATGACGGTTTTCACTCCTGTCTACTGCTGTACGGACAAGGTTCCCGAGTGTTATTCCCGTGTTGACGGAGCAGACTACATCACTTTCTCGTGGAACTCCTCTTTCTGGGTATTCAACTGGGTGGCCAACATGGTATATCCCCGTTATGATTTGATGATAGATGACGTACGTGCTTTGCAGACCGAGCTTGAGAACACATTCAACTACGCGCAGGAAGGCGTGGAGGCAGCTGCGGCCCGCTTGCTGGAGAAGGACCCCGCACAGGCCCAGGCTTTCCTGACCAACTATACAAACATCACGGCGCAGAGTACGCACGATGCCTGGAAGCGGCTGGGCGAGTTCCTGGTTGTCAAGTATAACGATGGCGTCGTGAAGCGTGTTAAGGACGGCAAATTTGAACGTAACTCCATCGGGCAGCCTGCCGGCGTTATCCGTCCGGGCTATCCCCAGGAGTTTCTGAAAGAATACGTCAAGCAGACGGGCGGCCGCTACCTTATTCCTGGACAGGAAGATTGAGGTATAGGGTATAGCCTGAAGACTGCTGGCCGACAGCAAGCATTTTCTTGAGCGTAATAATGTGCAGGGAAATGCCGGCTGTCGGCTTTTCTTTGTCCGTTTGTCTGGAACCGCTTCCTGCCAATTTCTCCCCATTGTTTGTATCTTATATTTCTTTTTAAACGGACTGATAGGTGATAGAATGTACGAAGGCAGGATTAACCGTCTGTGTCATCTCACCTTTGCGGCAAGTCCCTGTCGGCTAATATGATGGATGATTGCTTTTGTGGTCATAAGAATCTTTTAAAAGAGGGGGCCATGGATAAGCAGATAAGGATGGATAATAGACTTTTCAGATTGTTTGTAATAGCGAAAATCTGATTGCAAAAAGTTTGAATAATGAACGTTTTGCTGACGATACCTGTTTGCAAAATACGCGAAATAGAAGCAGAAAAGGTATCTTAAGAGCGTTGAAACAACCTCCGTGCAAGCTCCGTGCGTGCTCAATGCCTGTTCCGTCCGTCCATATTGCTTGTTCCGTCCGTACAGATTGCCTGTTCGGAACACGCAAATTGCCAGTTTGGAGTTTCAAAAGGCCTTGTTTCGGCCTTCAAAGTAGCTGTTTAGCTCCTCTAATGTGGCTTTTGGGAACTGTAAAGAGGGCATTTTTCATCTTTGGAAGCCGTTTCCATTTCTCTTTCAAATGTAAATATTTTGCTATCCTTCTGTTATGCAGTCGGTTAGAACTTTTCGTTTCTGTTTTTCCGTGCAAATCGGGCGGAAGGCCGAAATAAAGGATTCTCACGCATTAGGAAAGTCAAAGTGTCAAAATGTAAAGACGTACATTCCTACTAGGCGCGTTCAATCTACTTGGCATGCTTGTTTTTTTCGATGGTTTATCAGAGTGGGTACATTGCATGAGAGTACGATTTGACAGGCGGAAAACTTTGTGCGTGGAAAAAGACAATAAGAGGTGACGGTGAATTTCTTGCGACAAAGAAAAAAATGCTTTGTGTCTGTAATCTGTCCGTGAAAAAGTAGGAAAATTAAACTTATTCGCTTATATTTGCCTCTTGATATGGCATTATGCATTTTGCATATTTGCGTCAGCCAGCAGTAGGATGGATTGACAATGTAAGCCTGCTGAAGAGAAGTAATTTATTAACCTTTAAAATATCAATCGTTGTATGGAAAATCAAGAACTGATTAAACAGGTAACTGAGAAAGCCGAAAAATGGCTTACCGCAGCTTATGATGCAGAAACTCAGGCCGAAGTGAGACGCATGTTGGAAAATGAAGACAAAACAGAACTGATAGATAGCTTCTACAAGGATTTGGAATTTGGTACGGGTGGCCTGCGTGGTATTATGGGGGCCGGAAGCAACCGCATGAACATTTACACAGTAGGTGCCGCCACTCAAGGATTGGCCAACTATCTGAATAAGTGCTTTGCCGGACAATCCGTTTCGGTAGTGGTAGGCCACGATTGCCGCAACAACAGCCGCAAGTTCGCAGAGATATCAGCTGATATCTTTTCTGCCAACGGTATCAAGGTCTATCTTTTCGATGACTTGCGTCCTACTCCTGAAGTGTCATTTGCCATCCGTCACCTGGGCTGTCAGAGCGGTATTAACATCACAGCCAGTCATAATCCACGCGAATACAATGGCTACAAGGCATATTGGGACGACGGCGCACAGGTGTTGGCTCCGCACGACACGGCCATCATTGATGAGGTGAATAAAGTGAAGGTGGACGACATTAAGTTCAACGGTAACAAAGACCTTATCCAGATTATCGGCGAGGATGTGGATAAGGTTTACCTGGAGAAGGTACACTCCATTTCCATCGACCCTGAAGTCATCAAACGTCAGAAGGACTTGAGCATTGTCTATACTCCGCTGCATGGTGCCGGTCGTGCCTTGATTCCCGCTTCGTTGAAGTTGTGGGGTTTTGAGAATGTTCATTGTGTTGAGGCGCAGATGGTGAAAGACGGAAACTTCCCTACCGTGGTTTCTCCCAACCCCGAAAATGCCGAAGCACTGACACTGGCCATCAAACTGGCTAAGGAAATCAATGCCGATATCGTGATGGCAAGTGACCCCGATGCCGACCGTGTGGGTATGGCGTGCAAGGATGATAAGGGCGAATGGGTGCTTATCAACGGCAACCAGACTTGTCTGCTGTTCCTGTATTATATTATCAAAAACCGCATTGCCATGGGTAAGATGCAGCCCAATGACTTCGTGGTTAAGACTATTGTGACAACCGAACTGATAAAGGCTGTTGCCGACAAGAACAACATTGAGATGCTGGATTGCTACACAGGCTTCAAGTGGATTGCCCGTGAAATCCGTCTGCGCGAAGGTAAACAGCAATATATTGGTGGCGGCGAAGAAAGCTACGGCTTCCTGGCTGAGGATTTCGTTAGAGACAAGGACGCCGTATCTGCCTGCTCCTTGTTGGCCGAAATCTGTGCATGGGCCAAAGATCAGGGCAAGACGCTTTATGAGGTGCTGATGGATATTTACGTAGAATATGGTTTCTCTAAGGAAACAACTGTCAACGTAGTGAAGCCGGGTAAGAGCGGTGCCGAAGAAATTAAGGCTATGATGGATAACTTCCGTGCCAACCCGCCGAAAGAAATCGGTGGTTCCAAGGTGGTATTGATTAAAGACTACAAAACATTGAAAGCCGATGCCGAGGGTCAAGTCAGCGATTTGAACATGCCCGAAACATCCAACGTATTGCAGTATTTCACAGAAGATGGTACTAAAATTTCGGTTCGCCCATCGGGCACTGAGCCTAAAATCAAATTCTATATTGAGGTGAAGGGTGAAATGGGTTGTCCGAAGTGCTATGCCAGTGCCAATGCCGAAGCCGTAAAGAAGATTGAAGCGGTTCGCGCATCATTGGGTATCTGATAACGGTCTCTCTTTTTATATGAACCCTCTGTGCCTGCCAGTTCTCTCTGGAGGCCGGAGGGTTTTTTATGCTTATTCGTATAATGTTTGGAGATTCTTGTAATCGGATGGATGGTTTGCCTCTGATTATTGTTCGATGAATCAGATTCCTTCTTTCGGAAATAAAACATTGACGGCTATCGGCCTTGTTGCACAATCGCTTAAATACATGGATTAGTCGTTTTTTTAAAGGATAGGCAGATTCCTTGATAGGAGAAATGGATTGTCACAATTATGACTGGAGCCTGCCTGAGTTGAATTTAGTAGGAGTTTTCTTTCTTTATCGGTAAAAAGGGTATTAATATCTGTAAAATATATGTATACGGTCTCGAAAAATGGCGTACATTTGTAGAAACATTTATCATAACTACTATAATTATTTATGTTACGTAAGATTAGACTAACACTCGCCATCCTTTTCTATGTACTGATTACACTGCTGTTCCTCGACTTTACGGGAACGTTGCACACATGGTTCGGCTGGATGGCAAAGATTCAATTCCTCCCCGCACTGCTGGCTCTCAACGTAGGGGTCGTCCTGGCACTGGTAATTCTCACATTGCTGCTGGGTCGCGTCTACTGTTCGGTCATCTGTCCATTGGGAGTATTTCAGGACATTGTGGCCTGGTTCTCCAAGAAAAGCAAGAAAAACCGCTACCGTTATTCGCCCGCCCTGTCGTGGCTGCGCTACAGCCTGCTGGGCGTGTTTGTCATTGCGTTAGTAGCAGGCGTGCATTCGTTTGTCGCACTACTGGCTCCCTACAGCTCGTACGGTCGTATTGCCAACAACCTGTTTGCACCAGTCTACCAATGGGGTAACAATCTGCTGGCCTACCTGGCCGAACGTGCCGACAGCTATGCATTCTACGACACCACCGTCTGGCTGAAGAGTGTACCGACTTTCGTCATTGCTGTCGCCACCCTGGTGATACTCGTTGTACTGGCATGGAGGGGAGGACGAACTTATTGCAACACCGTCTGTCCTGTGGGTACCGTACTCGGTTTCCTATCCAAGTATGCCTACCTGAAACCGGTTATCGACACAGACAAATGCATTAATTGCAACCTTTGTGCACGCAACTGCAAGGCTTCGTGCATCGACATCAAGAATCACCGGATAGACTACAGCCGCTGCGTGGCCTGCATGGACTGCCTGGACAAGTGCAAGCACCAGGCATTGAGCTACCGACATCCGGCCAAGGTCCCTGCCACATCAGCCGAACCCCAAAACGAAAAGAACGGTTCGCGCCGCGCCTTTCTGGCATCGTCGGCACTGGCAGCCTCGGCCGTCGTACTGAAAGCCCAGGAGATGAAAGTAGATGGTGGACTGGCCACCATCGAAGATAAGAAGATACCAAACCGCCAGACACCGATTCTGCCGCCGGGGGCCCAGAGCGCACGCCACTTTGCCCAGCACTGCACGGCCTGCCAACTGTGTGTGTCAGTATGCCCCAACGAAGTTCTGCGTCCCTCTACCGGACTGCTGACACTGATGCAGCCCGAGATGTCGTACGAGCGGGGATATTGCCGCCCTGAATGTGCGAAATGTGCCGAGGTCTGCCCTACCAACGCCATCAGCCTGTCCTCTTTAGCCGAAAAATCTTCGACCCAGATAGGACACGCCGTTTGGGTGAAAGCCAACTGCATACCACTGACCGACGGTGTGGAGTGCGGCAACTGCGCCCGCCACTGCCCCACGGGAGCCATCACCATGATACCGACGGACGAGTCGGACCCCCAATCGCTGAAGATTCCTGCCGTGGACACCGAACGCTGCATCGGATGCGGTGCCTGCGAGAACCTCTGCCCGTCACGCCCGTTCAGCGCCATCTACGTTGAAGGACACGAAAGGCACAGGATTATTTAAGCGATGAACGGTGAGTTGTGATCGGTAAACGATACTATCGGCTTCGCTTCTTAACTTCATTATTTCTATAAATTTTTATACACATACAATGAACGAACAAGAACATTCCAAAGATATTTCCCGCCGCGATTTTTTGAAAATCGTAGGCATCAGTACAGCCACTGCGGCACTGGTGGGATGCGGCCCTAAGCAGTCAGGTGCAACTTCGCTGCAGGCACAGGGCGAAATACCTACCGATAAAATGACTTTCCGAGAAAATCCGAAAACTAAAGAGAAAGTCTCTTTGCTGGGATACGGATGTATGCGATGGCCCACCCTGCCTGCTCCTGAAAAAGGAGGTAACGTTATCGATCAGGATGCCGTGAACGAACTGATTGACTATGCCATGGCACATGGTGTGAACTACTACGATACATCGCCCGTCTACGTACAGGGATGGTCGGAGAAATCGACTGGCATTGCCTTGAAACGCCATCCGCGTGAGAAGTTCTTCGTAGCCACCAAACTGTCCAACTTCTCTAACTACACGCGCGAAAACTCCATTGCCATGTACAACCGCTCGTTCTCGGAACTGCAAGTGGATTACATCGACTATTACCTGTTGCACTCCATCGGTAACGGTGGCATTGAAACCTTCCGGGCCCGCTACGTAGAAAACGGCATGATAGACTTCCTGATGAAGGAACGCGAGGCGGGACGCATCCGTAACCTGGGTTTCTCCTTCCACGGCACCAAAGACGTGTTCGACGAAGTACTGGCCATGCACGATCAGGTTCACTGGGACTTCGTTCAAATACAGCTCAACTATGCTGACTGGAAATATGCGTCGGGCAATAACGTCAATGCCGATTACCTGTACGCCGAACTTGAGAAACGCCATATACCGGCCATTATCATGGAGCCATTACTGGGAGGACGTCTGTCAAAACTGCCCGAACACCTGGTGGCGCGACTCAAGCAACGTGGTCCCGAAGTAAGTGTAGCCTCGTGGGCCTTCCGTTTTGCAGGAACCTTTCCGAACGTACTTACCGTACTGAGCGGTATGACCTACATGGAGCACCTGCAGGACAATCTGCGCACCTACTCGCCCTTGGTGCCGCTGACTGATGACGATTTTGAATTCCTGCAACAGACGGCCGACCTGATGAAACAGTATCCGACCATCCCCTGCAACGATTGCAAATACTGTATGCCCTGTCCCTACGGAATTGACATTCCTGCCATACTGATACACTACAACAAATGCGTGAATGAAGGCAATCTGCCTACCTTGCAGGAACATGCCAACTACCGCGAAGCGCGTCGGGCTTTCCTCGTGGGTTACGACCGTAGTGTGCCCCGTTTGCGTCAGGCCAGCCACTGCGTGGGTTGCGGACAATGTAACCCGCACTGTCCGCAAAGCATCGACATCCCCCAAGAGTTGCACCGCATTGACCGATATGTGGAACAGCTGAAACAAGAAACATTGTGATGATTGAATAGAATGAAAGAACTTATAGAAATGCTTCACGCAGGAGGATACTCCTGCGTGATAGCTCATGGCGACAGTTTTCGCACTTTCACACGACGAGGAGTGGCCGATCTTTATGACTTGTTGGTTCAAGATGCAGATTTTCTTTCCGGTTCTCGTGTGGCTGATAAAGTGATTGGAAAGGCTGCTGCTTCACTCATGGTATTGGGTGGGGTGAAGGAAGTTTATACTCATGTTATCAGCCGGCCGGCTCTCCAATTGTTACATGAGGCGGGTATCGTGGTGGACTGTGATGAAGTAGTAGATTACATTATTAATCGTAACCACACAGGCTGGTGTCCGCTGGAACAAGCTAGTCGTGATTTGCATTCAGCCAAAGATATTTTTCCTGTTATTAAAGATTTTATCTCTGAACAAAGAAAAAAAGAGAGTTGAATATGGAATACGATTTGAGCGCATATTGGTTTGTTTTTTTCAAGGATAATCTTCTGATACAAAAAAACAACGATGGAACTTGTCGCATTCCTTGTGGTAACCATTTGCCGGTAGTTCCGTCGTTAAATCAGAAAGTGCATCGTGTCACACTGCCTACAGGCATACAAGTTTATACTTTTAGTATTGATTATCCCATTATCGAAACCGAAAAATGGAGCATGATAGGGTTGCGCGCTTCATTTGACTGCCTGCCACTGGAAGATTATAAAGCTGCCGGAAAAGCTTACCAGATACTATATTGGGATAACCACAGCCGATACTGTCCTGTATGTGGTACTCCCACCCAACAGCAAACTGACATTATGAAAAAATGTCTCCAGTGTGGTCATGAACTTTATCCGCCTATTTCCACAGCTATCATAGTACTGGTACGCCGTTCTGATGAAATTCTGTTGGTTCATGCCCGTAACTTTCGAGGCACTTTTTTTGGTCTGGTAGCAGGTTTCCTTGAGGCTGGTGAAACATTGGAACAATGTGTGCGTCGTGAAGTGATGGAAGAAACAGGACTCAGTATTAAAAATATCTCTTATTTCGATAGTCAGCCATGGCCATATCCTAGTGGCCTTATGGTAGGATTCTTTGCTGATTACGAAAGTGGAGAAATTAAATTACAACAGGATGAACTCAGTGCCGGTGCCTTTTATTCTCGTGATAATTTGCCTGAACTACCTCGTAAATTAAGTATTGCCCGTAGACTGATAGATGCTTGGTTGGCAGGAAAGGACCGGAATTTAGGGCGTGATTGAGCGATGGTAAGGAGTCGTCTGATGCACAGAAGCCTTTCTTGTTTTTTCTGATTCATATTTCAGGAAACTTTTTCCCCTCTTTTGTATTTTTAGCAGATAGTTAAGATTAAAAAAATCTCACCTCTGGCTGGTCATTTGCTATCTATTGATTTATGCTGTTGGCTTGTCGAAACAGACAGTAAATACTTCTGAATCCCTCTAACTTCGGTAGGTTCCGGTAAATCTAAAATTTGGTAAATGACAGTGGTTGGTAATAGGATTTCTGACTTTGCTTATAATTGTTGCAGAAAGAAGGCTATCTTTGTGCCCAATGATTATTGTCTATTAAGAACATAACGTGTAAAACGAATTAGGTAACTATAAATTAACGTGAGTTCGAAATAAGAACAAATATATTTTACTGATAATTAGAAATATAGCAATAAAAGTATTAAATTTATAGTGTCCAATTATAACATTTAA
>NZ_CASFWU010000077.1 GCF_949298305.1 uncultured Bacteroides sp.
GGCAAAACAGGCAGACGGTTCTGTAATGCTCCGCATGGGCAACACCATGCTGCTGGCTACTGTTTGTGCCGCAAAAGACGCAGTTCCCGGAACAGATTTCATGCCGCTTCAGGTAGAGTACAAAGAAAAATTCTCCGCATTCGGACGTTTCCCCGGCGGCTTCACCAAACGTGAAGGACGTGCTTCGGACTACGAAATTCTGACTTGCCGCCTGGTTGACCGTGCTCTCCGCCCCTTATTCCCCGACAATTTCCACGCAGAAGTATATGTAAACATTATACTTTTTTCGGCCGACGGTGTAGACATGCCCGACGCACTGGCCGGACTGGCCGCTTCTGCCGCATTGGCCGTATCGGACATTCCGTTCAACGGTCCCATCTCTGAGGTACGCGTGGCGCGTATCAACGGAGAGTTCGTCATCAACCCCACTTTCGAGCAACTGGAACAGGCCGACATGGACCTGATGGTAGGTGCCACCTACGAGAACATCATGATGGTGGAAGGTGAAATGAAGGAAGTGTCCGAGCAAGACCTGCTGGCTGCCCTGAAGGCTGCTCACGAGGCCATCAAGCCCCAGTGCAAGGCCCAGATGGAACTGGCCGAAGAGGTAGGTTCCACTGTGAAGCGCGAATACTGCCACGAGGTGAACGACGAAGACCTGCGCAAGGCCGTACACGATGCCTGCTACGCCAAGGCTTACGCCATCGCCAGCGAAGGCAACCGCGACAAGCATGCACGTGAGGATGCCTTTACCGCCATTTGCGACGAGTTCAAGGCACAGTTTACTGAAGAAGAACTGGAAGAAAAGGCTCCGCTCATCGACCGCTACTATCACGACGTGGAGAAAGAGGCCATGCGCCGCTGCATCCTCGACGAAGGCAAGCGTCTGGACGGCCGCAAGACGACGGAAATCCGCCCCATCTGGTGCGAGGTCAGCCCGCTGCCCGGCCCCCACGGCTCCTCTATCTTTACCCGTGGAGAGACTCAGTCTCTGTCTACAGTTACACTGGGTACCAAGTTGGACGAGAAAATCATCGACGACGTACTTGAGCACGGCAAGGAACGCTTCCTGCTGCACTACAACTTCCCCCCGTTCTCTACGGGCGAAGCCAAGGCACAGCGTGGTGTAGGCCGTCGCGAAATCGGTCACGGACACCTGGCATGGCGCGCACTGAAAGGCCAGATTCCCGAAGACTATCCGTATGTGGTTCGTGTCGTTTCCGACATCCTCGAATCCAACGGCTCTTCCTCTATGGCTACCGTTTGTGCCGGTACACTGGCGCTGATGGATGCCGGTGTGAAGATTAAGAAACCCGTTTCAGGTATTGCAATGGGTCTTATCAAGAATCCGGGCGAAGAAAAATATGCTGTGCTTTCCGATATTCTGGGCGATGAAGACCACTTGGGCGATATGGACTTCAAGGTAACAGGAACCAAAGACGGTATCACTGCCACACAGATGGATATCAAGGTAGACGGTCTGTCTTACGACATCCTCGAAAAGGCATTGTTGCAGGCTAAGGAAGGACGTGAATACATCCTCGGCAAACTGACCGAGTGTATCGCCGAACCTCGTGCCGACCTGAAACCGCATGCTCCGCGCATCGAGACCATGACTATTCCTAAAGAATTCATCGGTGCAGTCATTGGCCCGGGCGGAAAGATTATCCAGGGTATGCAGGAAGAGACGGGTGCAACCATCACCATCGAGGAAATCGACAATGTCGGAAAGATTGAGATTGCCGGAACCAACAAGAAGAGCATCGACGATGCCATCCGCCTCATCAAGGCCATCGTGGCTGTTCCCGAAGTGGGCGAAGTCTACAAGGGCACCATCCGCTCCATCATGCCTTACGGCGCATTCGTTGAGTTCCTGCCCGGCCGCGACGGTCTGCTCCACATCTCCGAGATTGACTGGAGGCGTCTGGAGACCGTAGAGGAAGCCGGACTGAAGGAAGGCGACGAAATCGAAGTGAAGCTGCTGGACATCGACCCCAAGACGGGCAAGTTCAAGCTGTCTCACAAGGTGCTGCTTCCGAAGCCCGAAGGCTATACGGAACGTCCCGAAAGACTCAGAAGAGAAAAGCGCTCCAACAACTGACGGACCAACCGTTTTCTCTATATAATAATAAGGTGTACTGCTACGGCGGTACACCTTTTTTTGTGCCTTGCGGCGTGAGGGCAATGGACCACAGATGACACAGAGAGGACAGATAATCACAGATTTTTATTTATTTTCTGCGTAAATCTGCGATAATCTGCGTTTTATTAACGATAAAACAACCTGTGCTCATCTGCACCCTCGGTGTCATCTGTGGTCCATCGCCCCCACGCCGCAACGACCATTGAACGCTGATTTCTGAAAAAATCCGTATCTTTGCCCCAAATACACAAAGACCATGATCAAATTACTCCTGGTAGAAGACGACCCCAACCTGCGCTACGTGGTGCAGTGTGGACTGGAAGACATCATTGGCGGCTACGAAGTACAGACGGCTGCCAACGGCGCAGAAGGACTGAACGTATGGGAAACGTTCAGACCCGACATCATCATCAGCGACATCGACATGCCCGTGATGGACGGCTTCGAGATGGTACGGCGCATCCGCGAAACCGATGCCGACACGCCGATTCTGTTTGCTTCGGCCCTCACCTCACCCAAGGATGTGAAGCACGGCTACGAACTGGGCGTGAACAACTACGTGAAGAAACCCTTCATAGCTGACGAACTGGATGCGCACATACACGCCATCTTGAAGATGACACAAGGCACGCACACCCGCACGGAAACGGGCTTCTGCAAGTTCGGCTCCTACACCCTGGACACCGAACACGGCACCCTGCGCAACGACCGTACCGGTCAGCGTCAGACACTGACCGCCACCGAAACCAAACTCCTGCAGATTCTGGCCCAGAACAAGAACGATACCGTCCGCCGCGAAGCCATCCTGAGCCGCTGCTGGAACACGGAAGACGATTACTTCGCCTCGCGCAGCCTCGACGTCTTCGTCTCCAAGCTCCGCAAGCTCTTCGAAGCCGACGACGATATCGAAATCAAAACCATCCGTGGTGTGGGGCTGATGCTGGTGACTTCACTTTGAAAAGTCCGATGCAGACGATTTCCGGATGGTTGAGAGGGTCACCAGAGGACTGCTTTCACCTGTACATGAAAAATGTTTTCAAATAGTAGCAGGTACAGAGGGGGAAATGTGCCTGCTGTAAAACGGTTTGGTGGATGCTTGCACGGTCCGTGAGCCATGCAAGCATCCACCAAACGTAATGCAAGCATCCACCGCGAGCCGTGCAAGCATCCACCAAACGTAATGCAAGCGTCTACCAAACAGGGTGCGGAAGGAAGGTGTCTATTGCTTTGACACCTCCTCCGGAAGCAGGCCGTCAGCGGTTGCTGACACCCTTTTGGGTCTGTGTCACGGGCTGCATGGTGCCGTCAGCGTTGTAGCGGAGCTCGTCTACGCAGACAGCACGGCGACCGATGGCGCCCGCATGACCGTCGATGGTCAGTGCGGCGTTGTGATAGAACAGATACCACTTTCCGCCGAACTCGATGATGCCCGGATGGATGGTGAAGCTGTTCTCGGCCATGCCCGTCAGTTCGCCTTGGGGCGTCCAGGGCCCGGCAACGTTGGAAGCGGTGGCGTAGGAGATGGTCTCACGTCCTTTGCCCATCGAGGCATAGGTGAGGTAGTACATGCCGTCGCGCTCGTGCAGCCACGGTCCTTCCACATAGCGGGGCAAGTCGACAACCTGGATGTCGCCGTCCAGTTCCGTCATGTTGGGTTTCAGTTTGGCCAGGAAGCAGGTGCCGTTGCCCCAGCAGAGCCAGGCCTGCCCGTCGTTGTCTATCAGCACCGTGGGGTCGATGTCGTTCCACCACCCGCGCGCGCCGTTGTCGGTCATGTCGTCGGATACCAGCGGCTTGCCGATGGCGTCCTTGAAGGGACCCGTAGGGCTGTCGCTCACGGCCACTCCGACGGCCTTGCCCACATGGGGTTCGCCCGCCTGCACGGTGGTGTAGTAGTAGAACTTGCCGTCCTTCTCCACCACCTGCGAAGCCCAGGCCTCGCCCACGGCCCACTCGAAGTCGGTGGGTTTCAGCACAGAACCGTGGTCGGTCCAGGTCTGCATGTCTTTGGTGGAGTAGCAGAGCCACTCGGTGATGTTGAACTCACGCCCGCCCGAGGCCGTGTCCTGCCCTTCGTAGTACTCGTCGTGGCCCACGTAGAGGTAGAGCGTGCCGTCGTGAACCATCGGGGCGGGGTCGGCGGTGAACTTGTCCCTAATCAGGGGGTTGCCTTCGTTGACGAATGTTTTCTGATTCACGGACGGAGCACAGGCCGCCAGTCCGAGCATGAGGCAGAAGAATGGAATTGTTTTCATAACTGTTGTTTTTATGGGTAAGTAAAATGGGAAATCGTTTTCAGTTGCCCGTCTCTTGCTCCGGGAAGATAATCCGGTAGTTCCCGCTCAGGTGCATGAAGGCGAAGAGGCGGAGCAGGCCGTCGTAGTAGGCGTCGAAGTAGCCGTCCTCGTAGGGCACGTGGCGTGCGTTCCACAGGCGCTCCACAAACTCGCGGCTCCGGGGATGGGTGCTGGCCAGCGACACGGCGGCCGCAGTGGCCACCAGCCCCAGCGAGTGGCGCAGCTGCCTGTAGCCGCCTGCCTCCAGGACATCGGCCACCGGCGTGCCGTCCACGTTATACTGGTCGACAAACGTGTCGATGCCCTGGCTGTAGAGGAAGTTCTGGATTCGGTCGGCATACTCCTGCTGCCAGTCCCTGTCGGCACAGGCCCACGAGTAGTCCAGCGCGATGTTCATCGGCACGCGCCAGGAGTCGAAGCGGAAGGCGTCGCCAAGAATGCCCGGCCGGCCCAGTAGGGAGCCGTCGTAGTGGCTGTAGTCGGGGTTGAGCCCCGTCACGGGGTGGATGCACTTGTGCAGGTACTCGCGGCTCTTGCGGGCACAGTCGCGCCAGAAGGCGGAGCGGCCGTCGCCGGCCCAGCGTGCCCACACCTCGTAGAAGGCGGGCAGGTGGTAGGAGGGGTCGGTGAACTGTCCGCCCCAGGGGTCGGGCGTGAAGGTAATCAGCCTGTGCTCCAGGTTGATGAAGGGAGCCACCTGGTCCATGCCCGCCTTCTGCATGGAGCAGTCCAGGATGTGCCGGGCTTCGGCCCGGTAGTCGATGCCCGTGTCGTTGCCCCAGCGGTTGGAGGCAAAGATGAGGGCGGTGACGTAGTAGAGCTCGCCGTCCGACGCGGGTCCCTGCGCGTTGCGCGTGCCGTCGGTCTTGCAGCTCCAGGCGAAGTAGCCCTTGCGGGGGCCGTCGTGATGCTGCATGTACTTGCTGCACCAGCGCCACAGACGGTCGAAGATGTCCTTGCGGTCGAACTGCACGGCAATCATCATGCCATAGGACATGCCTTCGGTGCGGACGTCGTTGTTCTTGATGTCGCTGATGTAGGCCAGGGAATCGCCCACCTCAAAATAGACCTTGTCCGGCCCGTAGAACACGCCGTCGAAGATTTCCTTCAGCCGGGCGTCGATGTCGGCCTGCCTGTAGCCCATTTCGGCAAAGAGGTTGCGGTACTTGCGTGTCTCGAAGGCGCCCCTGTCCCAGGGCAGGGCGTCGAATCCTATCCAATCTATTTCCATGTGTTTTCCTTTTTTAAGCGTGAGGTAAAGGTCGTTCACTCCTTGGGGAGCAATGCGGACGGGTACGGTGGTCTCGCTCCAGTCCCGGCCGGCACGGACGGTGGCTTCGGCCACTACCGGCCCGTTCTTGCCGTCCGTGCGCACCTGCAAGGTGGCGCCCGACGTGGAGCGGGCACGCAGCTTCAGTTCCTGCACCGGCTCGCTGCCGAAGTCCACCCGGTTATAAGTCAGCCAGGCCCCCTTCCTGCTGAAGACGGTCTTCCAGCCCTGGAACTTGTCGGCCTCGTCCAGGAAGGCGATGGAGGCACCCGTGGGGGCGATGCTGCTGTAACGGTCTGTCTGTATGCGCGTGCGGGCGTCGGTGATGCCTACGCCTCGCAGGGTGGGAATAACCTTGCGGATGGTGCCGTCGGCATTGAAGAAGAGGGAGTCTATCCGTGTAGAGCGGTTCTTGTCGAACTGGGGGGAGTAGTCGTTGTGGTGGTAGAACAGGTACCACTGGCCCTTGTACTCCACAATGGAGTGGTGGTTGGTCCAGCAGCCCGTGGGCGACTGGTCCATGATGAGCCCCTTGAACTGGAAAGGCCCCATCGGGCTGTCGCCCATGGCGTAGGCCAGGGTCTCGGTCTTGTCCTGCACCCAGGGGAAGGTGTAGTAGTACTTGCCCTGCCGCTCGAAGATGAAGGGGCCTTCCTTGAAGCCCTCCGGCAAGCCCTGTATCTGTACGGGTTCGGAGGCCAGCTCCAGCATGTTGTCCTTCAGCCTGGCGCCCCACATGCCGCCGCCCGCCCAGTAGATGTAGCTCTGGCCGTCCTTGTCCGTCAGCACGCAGGGGTCAATGCCGTTCACGCCCTCGATGGCCCTGCGTTGGGGGCGGAAGGGGCCTGCGGGACTGTCGGCCGTGGCCACTCCCACGGCAAAGCCCCGCCGCCCTTCACCCCGCGGGGTGGAGGGAAAATAGAAATAATAGGTGCCGTCCTTGCAGACACAGTCCGGCGCCCACATGGAGTACGAGTCGGGCTGCACCCAGGGGACGCGCTCCTGGCTGACGATGACGCCGTGGTCGGTCCAGTCCACCAGGTCGTCCGAAGAGAACACATGGTAGTCGGCCATGCAGAACCACTCTTTCAGGCGTTCGATGGGGCTGGGTATGTCGTGCGAAGGGTAAAGATACATCTTCCCCTCGAATACTCTCGCCGTGGGGTCGGCGGTGAATTGGTCTCTGATGATGGGATTCTGCGCTGCAGCCGTCCCTGCGGCCGCAGTCAGCAGTGCCCCGACAAAAAGTTGTTTGTAGTTCATAGTCTTGACCCGCCTTGCGGGAATTTATGGGTGCAAAAGGAGCTGATTGTACAGTCTGTCATCGGCAAGATGGTCCGTCAATAGTCACGGAAGTTCCACTTGGAGTTGTCGCTGTTCATGTCGAACTTGCCCAGCGAAGGCGTGCTGTCGCCTACGGAGACAAGCACCAGCTCCTCGTCGGTGCCCGGCACCTGCTTGGGCAGAATGCGGTAGGTGCCGTCGGTCAGCTGCTCGATGCGCCACAGCTGCTCGGGAGCGCCTGTAAACTCGGGAACGGTGGTGACTTCGGCATCGGCCGTGGCTGCCAGCGCGCGGTTGGTGCCTTCAATCACAATCTTGTAATAGGGACCGCCCAGGTAGCCTCCGGCGTCGGGCACGGCCGTGATGGTCCACTTCTGGTGCGGTCGGAACATGTAGTCGCCGATGCGTGCCGGGATGTTGCCTTCGGGCCAGGTGCCGATGACGTCCTGTAGCGTCTGCCGCTTCAGGGGCTCCATCGGTTCGTCGCTCTTCTCCCAGAAGCGGAACTTGCCGCCCTGCATGCGGACAAAGTCCACAGCCAGCTCCAGGGCATAGCCTCTGCGCTCGGACTCTATCTCGTAGGTGCCTTCCTTGAAGAAGTCGCCTGCCACGGGCCAGTCATTGCGCCACAGCAGGGGCAGCACGCCCAGCACGCTGCGGCCCGCCCGTTCCAGGTCGGCCTCGAAGTGGCACGACATCTTCTCCACGCCCTCGGTCACGATGAAGCGCCCGAAGTGTCCAGGTCCCACCAGCCCGTAGCGGGCGGCCAGCACCATCTTTCCGCCGCCTTGCAGCATGTCGCGGCCCATGTTGTCCAGGTAGGGGCCCGTCACCTTGCGCGAGCGTCCCACCACGATGTTGTAGGTGGAGTTGGGTCCGTCGCAGCAGGTGCCGTGCGTGCCCAGCAGGTAGTACCAGCCGTTGCGGTAGATGAGGTCGGTGGCCTCGCAGTCGATGGCAATGTTGACGGGTTCGTTGCCCTCCTTGCGCTTGCCGGTGGCCGGGTCAAGCTCCACCAGCCTGATGAAGCCGAAGTAGGTGCCGTAGGACAGCCACAGGCGTCCGTCCGTGGGGTCGAGCAGCAGGCCGGCGTCGATGGCGTCGCAGTCTTCGTCCTCGGCCGATGAGGCCACCACGACGGGGTCGGTATAGGCAAAGTCGGGAGAAGTGGGGTCCAGCGTCTTGTTCCACATGGTCAGCACCTGGCCGCTGTGTCCGCCGCCCAGTCCGCCGCCCGTGGCACTGTAGGCTATCAGGTAGCGGTCGCCTATCTTCACGGCATCGGGGGCTGCTCCGCGGCCGGGTCTCACCCCGCCGCCGTGCCACGTCCAGCCGTCTTCCGAAATCAGTCCGCCTCCGCCCGTGCCGAAGGTGTAATACTTGCCGTCGCACTCCATGATGGTGGACGGGTCGTGTATGTATGGTTCGCCAATTTGTGCAGCCGCTTCTCCGCCCGTCCATGCGGACAGCAGGGCTGTCATGCCCAGAAAGATGTTTCTTGTCTTCATAGTCATTGGTAACTGATAGTCATGTTTTTGACGGGAGCGCCATTCTCATCGACAAAACGGATGCAGAAGTCGCTCATGCCGGGGCCGTTGATGACGGCACCGCGCACAATGTTCTTTCCTTTCTTCAGGGTGAGGCGGCGCGACATGCAGTCGTCCCGCACCATGCGGCGGTCGCCGGAGAGGATGACGGCCTCTTCGCCGTTCAGCCACCACATCGAGGCCGAGTTGGAACCTACGGCCATCCTGACGCCGCTGATTTCCTCGGGGCAGTCGATGACGGTGACGGCCCAGAACAGCACGCCGTAGACCTGTTTCTTCAGTCCCGAAGCGAAGCGGAAGAGTTTCACATTGAATAGCTTGCTCTCAAGCGCGTGCCACGTGAGTTTCTGTTTCCCCACCCGCACGCGGTCGCCGTCCGTGGGGACGACGGTGAACTGTCCGGGGAAATACTCCGTCGCAAAGGCCTCGCGGATGTAGCTGTCTGTAAAGGCCGTGTTGCTGCGGTTGGGTTTGTCTATCGGCTCCAGCAGCAGCCAGCGGCGGATGAAGCCGTCGTCGTCCGGCGTCATGACGCCTTCCGTCGGTGCCGAGAAGTAGGGCTCCAGCCCCTCGGCTATCTTTTTCTTCTGCGCATGGACGGGCAGGCCCATCAGCAATACCAGGCAGACCGCCAGCCACGCTTTCCAATCAATGAATTGCATCGTTATCGTCATTTAGTTGTTGGGAAAATGCCCGTCCCCCCCTGCGAGAACGGGCTATCCGTCAGACTCTCATTTGCCTTGGAACAGCCGGGGAACGAACTCCTTCAGGCACCGGCGCCAGGTGAGGAACTCGTGGGCAGTGCCCGGCGACTCGTAGTAGATGTTGTCGATGCCGGCAGCCTTCAGTCCGTCGCTGAGGTTCTTGGTGCGTTCGGGCCGCTCTTCCGAACCGATGCCCAGGAAGAACACGTGTACCTTGTCATTGAAAGCCTTGCGGTCCTTGAACACGCCGCCATAGACGGTGTCGAGCTGCTTCAGGTCAATGCTGCCCGCACCGCTGAAGCCGCCGATGTAGGCAAACTTGTCCAGGTTGTTCAGGGTGGTGTTGAAGGTGAGCAGTCCGCCCCACGAGAGGCCGGCCATGGCACGGTTGTCGCGGTC
This sequence comes from uncultured Bacteroides sp., assembly GCF_949298305.1. Classification (GTDB taxonomy): domain Bacteria; phylum Bacteroidota; class Bacteroidia; order Bacteroidales; family Bacteroidaceae; genus Bacteroides. The sequence continues at coordinate 9,645 of NZ_CASFWU010000077.1, forward strand.
GGTCAGGGTGCGGAAGGTGGAGTCGATGTGCGGAATGATTTCCTTCACCAGGATGTCGGGGAACTGGGCACCGAAGCGGGCGCGTGCCTGTCCGGGGTCTTCGCCGGGCAGCGTCTTGAAGACTTCGATGTTGCCGTTGTCCATCACCACAATCATGGGCTTGGCCTTGCCCTCGGCAATGAGGTTGTCCATGATGAAGTTCATCTTGCCCTGCTTGGACCAGCTGGTCTCGTTCTCGCCCATGCCGTGCTGCAGGTAGAGGACGGGATAGCGCTTGTCGGGGTTCTTGTCATACTCGGCGGGGGTGTAAACGATGCAGCGGCGCCACTCTTGGCGGATGTCGGAATAGTACCAGCTTTCGCTGATTTGTCCGTGGGGCACATCCTTGATGGCGTAATAGTCGCCTTCGGCTCCCTCGGGAATCTCGATGCCGCTCACCCACTTGCCCATGCCGAAGAAGGTCTTGCCGTTGGGGTCGGCCGTGCTAACGCCGTCAATGATGACCTGATAGTAGTGGAAGCCCACCACTTCGGGTTCCTTGGAGACGAGTGTCCACCAGCCGTCTTCGCCGCGTGTCATCTCGCCGCGGAAGCTGATTTCCACTTTCTTGGCCTCGGGGGCGTAGATTCTGAAGTGTACGCGGCGGTCCTGTCCGATGCGCGGATAGTCCGCACCGCTGATGTTGTGTTCGTTGGGCACTGTGCCTTCGGGGTAGGAAGGCTGTTGCTGCTGTTGTTGTGCGCCGGCTGCCAACGGGAAAAGCAGGCAAGCCGACCAAAGAAGGTTCCTTAGGTTTTTCATGGTTGTGATAAATGTTAATAGTTATGATGAATGGTCAATGGTTAATGAAACACAGATTGGCGCAGATTATCGCAAAGAATAAATTAAATCCGTGCCATCCGCGTCATCCGCGTCTGAAAAATGCGCCACGCTGCATGTTTTCCAAGGCTTCACTTGAAAAGCAGCGGAGCAAAGCGGGCCAGACTCTCGCGCCAGACGGGCCACGTGTGTCCGCCGGGTGTCTCAAAGTAGGTGTACTTGATGCCTATCTTGTCAAAACGCTCGCACATGATGCGGCAGTTGTTGTAGGCAATGTCTTCCTTGCCGCCCATCGAAATCCAGAACTGCTTGAAGCTGCGGTTGTAGCCGTCCTTGTCGGCCTCGAGCATCTGGTAGTATTTCTCCGTACCGTTGTCGGCCTGAAAGCCCTGCGGGGGAGTGGCCCACCAGCCCGAACTGAACACGCCCAGGTAGGCAAAAAGCTCGGGGTGGGCGATGCCCACGTTCAGTGTCTGAATACCGCCCATCGAAAGGCCGGCCAAGGCACGGTTCTCACGGCCTTCGGCCACGCGGTAACGGTTCTCCACCAGGGGGATGCACGCTGTCAGCAGTTCTGCCTCGATGTCCCGTGTGTTGCCGTCGGCCATCACGATGAGCATGGGTTCGGCCTGGCCTGCGGCAATCAGGTTGTCCAGGATGATGTCCGTACGCCCCTGGTTGGCCCAGCCGCGCTCGTCCTCGCCGCCGCCGTGCAGCAGGTAGAGGACGGGATAGCGTTTGTCGGGATTCTGGTCATACTCTGCCGGGGTGTAGACAAACAGGCGTTTCCAGCGGTTGTCCGTCTTGGAGAAGTAGCGGTTCATGCGGATGTCGCCGTGGGGCACGTCGGCCAGGTAGAAGCGGTTGTCGCCTTCGGGATAGGGCACCTCGATGCCGCTGGCCATGGTGCTGCAACCGTAGTAGGACTCGCTGGCGGGGTCGGACACGCGCACTCCGTCTACAATCAGAAAATAGTAGTGGAAGCCTTCCGTCAGGGGGTCGGTGGTGCAGGTCCATACGCCGTCGGCATCGCGCTCCAGGTTGTACAGACGGCCCAGGTCAATCTGAACTTGCTGTGCCTGTGGGGCCTTGATGCGGAAGACGGCTCTGTTGTCGGGCAAAAGACGTGGATATTGTGCATTTCGGACATTACTCGTTGCCTGCTGTCCGGGCAACTGCTTGGGGACTCCGGCCTGCAAGGAAGGTTGTGCCTGAACTACAAGAACCAGTCCCAACGAAAGAAAAATAGTGAATAGTGTTTTCATGGCCTTATTTTTTATTGCGTTCTTTCTATCATCAAAAACGGAAGTTTCGGGGGCATACGCGGAATGTCCGACAAGTGTCTGCTATACAATTAATTAATGGATAGGGTGCCGCGCGTTTACTCTATGGATGCACAACCGTTATACAATTATGGCAAAAAACAAGGATGGGAACAAGCAAAAAGACATAAAATATGTCAATTCATGGCAGATGTGTCATCAGGTAACTTCCATAAAGAGAAAGAGGTTCATCCCCCCCAAAAAGGCGGGACAACCTCTTACAATACACGAACCGTACCCCTCGCGGAATACGGGCGGACAGCTATGGCGGAACCGGGTGCTTACTGGTACTTTTGCACCTGCAAATCGCCCCGCAGGGCGCCCAGCGCGTTCAAGGCCAAGGCCTCCATTTCGTCTTCGCCGGGATAGACGCGGACGGGGGCCAGGAAAGAGACGCGCTCCTTCAGGCGTGAGATGATGTAGTCAGAGTGGGCCATGCCGCCCGTCAGCAGGATGGCATCCACCTGCCCGTAGAGTACCACCGCCGCAGCACCTACGCTCTTGGCTATCTGATAAATCATGGCGTCGAGCACCAGGCGGGCGTGGTCGTCGCCCTCTTCGATGCGCTTCACCACGGCCTGTACGTCGGTAGTGCCCAGGTGGGCGGCCAGACCGGCGTGGCCCGAGATGCGCTTCTTCAGCTCGCTCTGCGTCATCTTGCCCGAGAAGCAGAGGTCGATGAGGTCGCCCGCAGGCAGGGTGCCGGCCCGTTCGGGCGAGAAGGGGCCTTCGCCATCGAGGGCGTTGTTCACGTCTATGCAGCGTCCCTTGCGGTGAGCGCCTACCGAGATGCCGCCACCCAAGTGACAGATTATCAGGTTGAGGTCTTCGTAGCGGATGGGATGCCCGGGGGATACGGCCGTCTGCTCGGCCGCATAGCGGCGGGCAATGGCGCGCTGGTTCAGGGCGTGCCAGATGGTGATGCGGGGCATGAGAGGCGAACCCGTGACGCGGGCCACCTCGTCCAGCTCGTCCACCACGCCGGGGTCGGCAATGAAGGCGCGGCAGCCGGGCAGGCCATGGGCCAGCTCGGAAGCTATCAGGCAGCCCAGGTTGCAGGCGTGGGTGCGCATGGCGTGCATGATGTCGTTCAGCATGGCGTCGTTCACCTCGTAGACGCCGCCGGGGATGGGCTTCAGCAGACCGCCGCGCCCGATGATGGCGTCGAAGGCAAAGGGGATGCCCTCGCGCTTCAGCTCTTCGAGCACCAGGTTCTTGCGGAACTCGAACTGGTCGATGATGCGGGGGAACTTCACCAGTTCGTCGACAGAGTGGCGCAGGGTCTTGACAAATACAGGCTCGGCATCCTCGAATACGGCCATCTTGGTGGAAGTGGAGCCGGGGTTGATGACTAATATCTTCATAGGGGGTATGTATTGATGGTTGAGTTTTGGGTTGGAGGGATTTATAGGAATTTATAGGGAGTTAAGGGGAGGTAGAAGGAGGGAGTTAGAAGGAGGGAGTTGGAAGGAGGGAGTTAAAGGGAGTTAGAAGGAGTTAGAGGGAGTTAGAGGCCAATACTTCCACTAACTGCCAACAAAACTATCGGGCTTTATCTCCTTGAGCGAAACGATAACTCCGTCTAACTGCAACAAACCTATCGGGCTTTATCTCCTTGAGCGAAACGATAACTCCGTCTAA
>NZ_CASFWU010000078.1 GCF_949298305.1 uncultured Bacteroides sp.
CGCCTGGTGCCGCGACATCCTCCAGACCTCCATGCCCTGTCCGCAGATACGCTACGAGCATCAGTGGGTGACGAACGAGTATTCCAGCTTCCGCAGCGTGGGCCTATCCTTTGCCTGGAAATTCGGCGGCTACAAGGAGAAGAAGCGCGAGGCGGTGGATACGTCGCGGTTCAAATAGGAAAGATGGGGAGGGGATTTGTATAAAATAAATTCTATCTTTGCAGAAAAGCAAAGTATAAAGTATGGAATATGAAAGGGAATATATCTTTAACTTTATTGTTTGCCGGTTTGCTGGTAGTTTCCTGTCTTAGGAGTGGAAAACAAACAGATAATTCTGTCACAGTTGATTCTATTTCTTGGATAACTCCAGATACGGTCTTGCCCAGACAAGATCGGATGGCTTTCCATGCAGCTTTGTCTGCAAAGATACACTCCTTGAAAGATACGTTGCTTCGTTGTAATATCATTGCCTACGGTATGGGAGAGTATGAGAACGTCTATCTGATAGCCAACACTCCGGAATGGCAGGAACGTTTCAGAAAAGAAGTGGCCGACCATCCTCTTATCCGTTTTCATGGTTACGACGGGAACGATGTCTGCGAGGAAGAAGGCGTGAACCATCTGTACGGCCTGCATCTATGGACCGAAGCGGAAGTCCGGCCCTTGTCCACACAGACTCTTTCTTGTGTATTCAGTAACGAAAGCGATGCGGACATCTTATGCAGCAAGCACTACTCTTTGGCCTATGAAAAGTCTCCCGGCCACTGGTGCTACTTGCCCATTAACACTTATGCCGAAGATATCGGCATCATCGTCAAGCCCGGAACCGAACATCGTTTCACAGCCCGTCTGTATCCCGAACTTTTCCCCAATCTTCCCACCCGCTACCGTCTGTTTTATGAGGTGTGGAGAGAATGGGGAGAAGATGCAAGAGAGAAGATTGTACTCATGGAAGAATTTCGAATGAAGGAATAATATGAAAAAGATTGTTTGGCTAAGTATATGTTTCATCTGTCTGTTGAGCCTGTCTCTTCGGGCAGAAGTGGCGCCTACAGACACTATCCCCTTTGAACTGGGTGCCGACAACCGCCTGTATGTGACAGTCCATATCAACGGGCAGGACGACCGCCCCCTGCGCTTCCTGCTGGACACGGGAGCGACGGACGTGGTGCTCAATTCCAATTCGCCGCGCACCAAAGGGTTGGCCAACTTTACGGGAAGTGTAGAGAACAGTGGCGCCAATTCGGTGGAGACAGATGGACGGCGTATTGAGCAACAACTTCCTGCAACGCTTCGACCAACTCTACGACTTCAAAAACGACAATCTCTATCTGGAAGTGAACGACCGGCTCTATACGCCTTTCTATGATTTCCTGGCTCGTTGAACAGGAAGTTCACATCATTGTAACGCTTTGTACACATCTTTGACACAGCTTGTGTTCATCTTTGTATCAGAAAAACAACAAGCTGAACAATGATGCGTCTGCGTACATTCTATTCTACCATTGTGCTGTCCGACATTCATCTGGGGACATCACATTCCAAAACAACCGAAGTGACCAATTTTCTGAAGTCGGTGAACTGTCACCGCCTGATACTGGACGGAGACATTATTGACGGATGGGCTTTACGCAAGGGGGGCACCCGCAAGTGGCAGGCACGTCATACGGAGTTCTTCAAAGTTATCATGAAGATGATGGAAAAACAGGGTACGGAGGTTATTTATGTGAGGGGCAACCACGACGATTTTCTGGACAGCCTGGTTCCCTTTACCTTCTACAACATCCGCATTGTGAAGGACTACATTCACGAAAGCCACGGCAAACGCTACTACGTGACCCACGGCGACATCTTCGATACCGTAACCACGAACATGAAGTGGCTGGCACAGTTGGGCGACTTGGGCTATACCTTCCTGCTTTGGCTCAACAAAATCTACAACAACTACCGCACACGTCACGGCCAACCTTACTATTCGCTTTCACAAGCCATCAAGCAGAAGGTAAAGACAGCCGTTTCCTATATTTCCGACTTCGAGCAGGAGTTGGTGAAATTTGCCCGTGCCCGCAAGTGCGACGGCGTGATATGCGGCCACATCCATCATCCTGCCGACACGTGGTACGGCGACATTCATTACCTCAACTCGGGTGACTGGGTGGAAACGATGTCTGCGCTGGCTGAAGACGAAGACGGCAACTGGACAGTGATCCGCTACGGAGAGTTGCAAATGGACAATGTACCTGCTTTGCTTAGCAACGCCGCTTCCTGATAAAAATACCCTCAAACTATTGAGAGTAAAAATGACTTGAAATATATGGTCCGAACAGGCTCTGCTTTATATAAAGGTATCAACATTTTTCTAATGCAAATTGCAGTTAAAAGATAAGTGTATGGCAAAGAACAAAATGTATCATTGGAAACGCATTGTCATTCCCTTCTTAATTTTGGTGATAAGTTTTGGCATTGGTTTCTTGATTGGCAAATTGGTGATGATAATCAGATGAAGATATGCCGATATCAGTTTTGTTTCAGTATCTTCATCGCTACATCCATATAGCGTGTGATGTCGGTCGTAATCTCGCGGTCGTACACATCACAACGTTTGCGGCCAAGGCGCACGACGATAGCATCCAAGTCGGGGATGGAAATGATGTACTGTCCCAACATGCCGCGCAGGTAGGGGCAACGCATGCCGTGATAGTCCGTTATCCACGTCTGGAAGCCGTAGTAGCTGAGGGTGTCCTTGCCCCATTGGTCTTTCAGGTACGAGGCAGGACGCATCAGTTCGTCCACGTAGGCTTCCGATACCAGCTGTCGGCCCTGCCAGTTGCCACGGTGCAGCAGTAGGCGGGCAAAGCGGGCTACATCGCGGGCCGTGGTGTGGAAGCAGCAGAAAGCTTTCTCGTCACCGTCTTTCTTGTCCAGCAGCCAGTAGGCATCGCGTTCGGCTTGCATGGGTTTCCACAATCTTTCTTCGGCATAATCGCTCAGAGTTTGTCCGGTAGCGGCTTCGATGACGAAGGCCAACAACTGCGTTTCACCGCTACGATAGGAGTATTGCACGCCGGGGCGGTCCACCACTTCCAGATTGGTCACTAAGTCGTAAAGGTCGTTGCCGTAATAACCGTGGGTGGTGACGGAGAAGAGCGAAGCATACGCCTCGTCCCACGCCATGCCGCCGCTCATGGTAAGCAGGTGGCGCAGGGTGACGTCGGCCTGCCTTCCTTTTGTATAGGTAGGGATATAGCGGGAGACGGGATCATCGAGGCTGTGTATCTTCCCTTCGTCGAGGGCGATGCCTGCCAGCAGTCCCACGATGGTCTTCGTGGCGGAATAGATGTTCGAGGTCAGCGTGTCGTTCCATCCGTCGCGGTAGCTCTCGAAGACGATGCTGTCGTGACGAATCACAAGGAAGGCCACGGTATGCAGACTGTCCAAATAGCGGGCATCATTCTCCGTCAGCAGGTAGCGGTTATAGTTGTCTGAAAGGGGCCAGCGCCAAACGCTGTCGGGATTGTGACGAACGGTGTGACGATGAAAAGTTTCGAGGTCGTCGATAACGGGCATCCAGTGGATGAGCGCCTGGCGGGCGTAGTAAGGCAGGGAGGCATAAGCAATGGCCATCAGCACTACCAAGGCGACGAACAGGCGAAAGGCGGTTTTCTTTGTGAATCTCATAGTCAACGGGACGTATAGGAAAAGCTACATTTCTTGAAAACAGACAGATGGTAGAGGCTGTGCCGATGGAAAAGCGGCACAGCCCCACCCTATTCTTCTGCGTTAAGGGCCGGCAGGCATTGCCCGTCGGGGCAGACAGCCGTCAGCGGATGACTGTCACCGTTCCCTCTGCCAGCTTCCTTTCTTTCTGCGGCGTTCCTTCGGGTGCATATCCAAGGGCTGCACAGCCAAACACGCGGTAGTCGGCAGGGACGCCCAGCTTCTCCGTCAGGAAAGCGCGCACCTCGGGGTCGTCGCACGTCTGGCCCAACTGGTTGATCCAGCAGGAACCGATACCCAGTGACTTGGCAGCCAGGAAGATGTTCTGCAAAGCACAGGCGCAGTCGAAAGGAGTAAGCGGATTGTCCGCCTTGCCCGAAACGACCACCAGCGTCGGTGCATGGTAATAGCAGCAATAGGTGGCGCTGTGTCCGCGTTCCTGCCACTGGGGATTGTCGCTCTTGGCAAAGGCGCCCTTAATCTTCTCGTTCAGTGTATTCAGGATTTCCGCATTCTGAATGGCGGTGAAATGCCACGTCTGAAGGTTCATGCCGCTGGGAGCGTAAGTGGCGGCTTCCAGTATCAGGTTCAAATCTTCGGCAGAGACTTGTCTCTCTGTGTAGGCACGCACGCTGCGGCGGGCCTTGATGTTCTGCAATACTTCGTTCATAGTTCAAACTAATTTATTGTTCAAATTTCGCTCGTTCTTTTCCTTTCATTGTCGAATATCTCAAAGCCTACAAACATAGCCGTCGTCAAAGAGGCTCGGAGGCAAGACCAAAGAGGCTCGGACGTCGTGCCAAAGAGGCTCGGAGGCAAAAGCAAGGTTTCAGTAAGCTACAGCCCCCTCCGACAGGAGCCACAGGGCTATCGTTTCACCAACCCAATCTTGACGTTCAGCTTGAAGTAGTAGGTACCGTTCTCCCGCTCCAGGAAACCATATTTGTCTTTCTCCAACGCTCCCTTCTCAAAGCGGGAGTTCAGGTAAAGGAAGTCGGCAAAGACTCGGCGTTGCGACTGGTGGTAACAGAGCACTTCGCCGCTGCCCGTGGTCAGGAGCATTCCCTCCACGGCCGAATCCGTACCGTTGTAAATCTTGGCTGGACGCATACCCAAAGCCAGTGCCAGCAGGAACTGCTTCATCTTGAACTCATAGAAGCCATGCTTCTGAATGAGCTCGTCCTTTATCTTCAGGGGATTCATTTCCTTGATGCGCTCGGTCAGTTCGCTGACGCGGGTCGTACCGTCCAGGTGCATCAGACGCACCATCTCGGCCAACATGCGGGGGAAGTGGAGGTCAATCATCAACAGGTTGCAACGAAAGACGCGGTCGGCCACATCGGCATACTTCAGCACGCCGCCCAGCCGCTCTATCATCATCATCCGCTCTGCCACCTCGGTGGGCGATTCGGGCAGGGCATTGACCTTGTTCACGGTCGGTACGGAGAACTTGATGCCGCTCTGCTCCAGCTTCAGGTTGGCCGTACGCCCGCCATCCAGCAAGGGATTCATGGGGCTGAGGCGACAACGGACACAGAAGCCCGTCAGCGGCGCATCGGGACTCCAGAAGGCAATGGAGAAGTCGGTACGGTCCTCGGTTCTGGCTTCCAGATGATAGATGTTCAGGGCATCAAAGAAACCTTCCAGCTCCTCGGGCACTTCAACTTCCTCGCCTGCGACGGATTTCAGCAGGTCGAGAATGTCGGCTGCGGCTGCATCAAAATCCTCGCGGGGGAAGCAGGCCTCCGTCTCCCCGTTGGCCGTAAAGGATCCGCTGCGCTCGAGCGTACCCGAAACAATACGGACCTCGTCGGCCTCCACATAGTAGCGGCGGGTGCCGTCATGCTCCTCGCGCTGTATCATGGCTATAGGCCAATACTGCGTTTCGTCTTTCACACCCTGCGAAGTGCCGAGTGACACCCGGCCGTCGGCCAGCAGGCGGAAAAAGGTATAAATCTCTCCCAATTCTCGTTTGGTTGCAATAAAGGACATAGGCAGTTGAGAGTTAAAAATTAAAAGTTAATAATGAAGGCTTCTCAGGAGTTGAAAAGAACTTTTAACCTCATACGAACCAACATCTTTCCAACTATTGATAATCCACATCATGAATAACGGATAGGAATCAAGATTCCTCTATCCGCAGCGTCTCCACCTTCTCCAGCCTTGCCCGCAGACGGGGCATGGACGAGCGGCGGATGCGCAGAGTCATGCGGCAGTCCATGTCGTAACCCTGCTCCACAATCTCGGGTTCCTCCTCCTTGACAATGCGCATCACATCGTTCATAAAGGGATACTCGAAGAGGACGGTCACGGTGTCGTCCACCGTTTTCTCCACGATGGTGGCGGCAGCTATTGCCTCGGCCGCCGCGGCCTTGTAGGCCACAATCAGCCCGCTCGTCCCCAGCTTGATGCCGCCGAAATAGCGCACGACGATAATCAGGATGTCTGTCAGTTCGTTGGAGTTGATTTGTCCCAGGATGGGTTTGCCGGCAGTTCCCGAAGGCTCTCCGTTGTCGTTGGCGCGGAAGTCCTTTCGTTCATGCCCCAACATATAGGCATAGCACACGTGGCGGGCGTCATAGTACTTCTTCTGGTATGTCTCCAGATAAGCCTTCACCTCCTCCACCGTGCGGACAGGCAGAGCGATGGCAATGAACTTGCTGCGCTTCTCGGTATAGATGCCTTCCGCAGGCGATGCTATGGTTTTGTACAAATCTTCCATCCTGACACAAGCTAAACGGAGCGGACCTGTCAGAATTCGCTCGTAAAGTGGAACTTGATGTGCTTGAAATCCATCTGCGCCATCTGGAGCACATAGCCCGAGTCGGCCAGGAAGACATCGCGACCTTCGCGGTCCTTGGCCATGTACTGGTACTTGCGCTTCTTGAAAGCTTCGAGCTCGGCAGAATCGTCACTCTCTATCCAGCAAGCTTTGTAGAGGCTGATGGGTTCCCAGCGGCATTTGGCGTTGTACTCGTTCTCCAGACGGTACTGGATGACCTCGAACTGGAGCTGCCCCACAGTACCGATAATCTTACGTCCGTTGAACTGGTTGACGAACAACTGGGCCACACCTTCGTCCATCAGCTGGTCGATTCCCTTGGCCAACTGCTTCTGCTTCATGGGGTCGGCATTCTCGATGTACTTGAACATCTCCGGCGAGAAGCTGGGCAGGCCGCGGAAGTGAAGCTTTTCACCTTCGGTCAGGGTGTCGCCTATCTTGAACGTACCATTGTCAGGCAGGCCAATGATGTCGCCCGCCCAAGCCTCATCGACAGTGGTCTTCCTTTGGGCCATGAACTGGGTGGGACTGGAGAAGCGCATCACCTTGTCGTGGCGCACGTGGTAGTAGGGCGTGTTGCGCGAGAACTTGCCCGAGCACACCTTGCAGAAGGCGATGCACGAGCGGTGGTTGGGGTCGATATTGGCCGTTATCTTGAAAACGAAGCCGGTGAACTTGGGCTCGTCGGGCTGCACATCGCGCTCCTCGGCCTTGACAGGACGGGGGCTGGGAGCAATCTCGACAAAGCAGTTCAGCAATTCCTCGACGCCGAAGTTGTTCAGGGCCGAACCGAAGAACACGGGAGCTACTTCGGCCTTCAGGTAGTCGTCGACATTGAACTCTGGATAGACACCCTCGATGAGTTCCAACTCGCCCCGCAGACGGTCGGCCAGTTCGGTACCGATGCGGTTGTCCAGCTCCTGCGTATTGATGTCTACAGCCACCTTCTCGGTCACCACCTGTTTGGATGGCTGGAAGAGGTTGAGGTTGTGCTCGTAAATGTTATAGACACCCTTGAAGCGGACGCCGCTCTCGATGGGCCATGTCAGAGGACGCACGTGGATGTGAAGTTCTTCCTCGAGCTCGTCCAGCAAGTCGAAGGGGTCTTTGGCCTCGCGGTCCATCTTATTGACAAAGATGATGACCGGCGTATTCCTCATGCGGCACACCTCCATCAGCTTGCGAGTTTGCGTCTCCACACCCTTGGCACCGTCCACCACGATGATAACGCTGTCCACAGCGGTCAGAGTGCGGTAGGTGTCTTCGGCAAAGTCCTGGTGACCGGGGGTATCAAGGATATTGACCTTGTAGTCGCGGTAGTCAAACTCCATCACAGAAGTAGTGACTGAAATACCACGCTGTTTCTCAATATCCATCCAGTCTGACGTAGCAGTCTTCTTGATTTTATTGCTCTTCACGGCGCCGGCCACCTGTATCTGTCCGCCGAAAAGCAACAGCTTCTCGGTCAATGAGGTCTTACCGGCATCAGGGTGCGCGATGATTGCAAACGTTCGTCTTCTCTCAATCTCTTGATTTGTTGCCATATTTTTTCTTTTTTAGGCACGGATTACACGGATTTTCACGGAAGAAAGTTCCTTCTAATAAGTGAATACCTTGCGCTTCATTTCAGCCTTCAGGCCGAAGTTGAGCAGAAGTCCCACTTGCAGGTCGGTTGTTTTCAGATAGTTTATCAGTTGCCATTCATGCTCCATTCGTAAGGAAGTAACTGCTTTCAGTTCCAGAATGATTACATCTTCCACCACCATATCCGCTTTATACGTACCTACTATTTTATTTTTATAATATACTTTCAATTCTTTCTGACACTCACACTTCAATCCCCTTTCCTGCAACTCCATATAGAGAGCATTCTGATACACCTGTTCAAGAAAACCAAATCCCAGCGTTTTGTGAACTTCATAAAATGCCGAAATGATTTGGGCGGTTAATTCTTCGTGCAACATTATTCATCCTCCGTGAAAATCCGTGTAATCCGTGCCTAAATTATCATTTCTCCATTTCCAATTTCCTCAAGCAAACCGCCAGCGACTCCTCCCAGTGGGGAATATGGATGCCGAAGGTCTGCTTGATTTTCGTCTTGTCCAGCACGGAATAATTCGGACGGGGTGCCTTGGCCGGATATTCGTCCGTGTGCAGAGGACTGACACGACAAGTGGTGATACCAGCCAGACGATGAATGGCCACAGTGAAATCATACCACGAGCAGACACCTTCGTCGCTGAAATGGTAAATGCCGGGAACAATGCCCTGCTCAATGGCGGCAAAAATGGCCTGTGCCAGGTCGGCCGCATAGGTTGGGGTACCTATCTGGTCGAACACCACACCCAGCGACTCGCGCTCGCGGCCGAGGCGAAGCATGGTCTTCACGAAATTGTTGCCAAAGGTAGAATACAGCCAGGCCGTACGGATGACCATGGCACGGCTACACTTCTGCATCACAGCCTCTTCGCCTGCCAGCTTGGTGCGTCCGTAGACAGAGTTGGGGCAAGGTGTGTCGTCCTCGCGATAGGGCACGTGAGCGGTGCCGTCGAACACGTAGTCGGTAGACACTTGAATAAGAACGGCCCCCACAGCCTCAGCCGCTTCGGCCAGGTAGCCTGGCGCCAGATGGTTCAACCGGTCGCAAAGTTCAGGATTGTCCTCGGCCTTGTCCACGGCCGTATAAGCGGCACAATTCACCAGCACGTCAATCTGATGGCCGGACACGAAAGCGCGCACAGCATCGGCATCGCAGATGTCCAGCTCCTGCACGTCGGTAAAGAAACAAGTGTGTTGCGGATGGGCGGTGGAAAGCACGCGCATCTCATTGCCAAGCTGACCGTTGGCACCTGTTATCAGAATGTTCATATCAGTCGTCCAATTTTAATTCACCTTTTTTGTCTTTGTCATAATAGTTGGCCAGCAACGAAATGAAGCTGCTTACCGCCTCCATCGCCTTGGCCGTCCCTTCACTGATGTCCTTCTTCTGCAAACGCAGGAGCAAGACGCCGTAAAGTGCCTCGAAGCAAGTCTCCAGCTCAGGTTCTTCTTTCTGCCCATTCTTTTGACGCAACTCTACAATGAAAGGCAGCGCCTTAAAATAAGCCGCATTATAAAAGGGATATCGGGTAGATGCCAGCAGGGCGCCGTGCAGTTCGGTCAGGTTCTGGATGACGTTGCGGTTTATTTGCAGATGGCCTTTCTCCACCACGCCTTCGGCCCGCATCATTTCGCACAAATTGCCATACCATTCCTCCAGCGCCGGCCGTTCGGCTTCGGGATAGCGGGCAATGACTTGCGTACGCAGGCGGTCAATGTCGCACCCGTTGGCGCGTATCAGGTCCTCTACCTGCCACATGTAAATCAGATACTCGGCAATATTTTTCTCTTTCAGTTGTTTAGCTATGTTCATTTCAATAGACTACAGTTGACAGTCAATGTTTCCCAACTAATACAAGGATTCACCCATCAGCGTAAACACCAGCCCCAGCACCGACACCACTACAACAATGCTTCCAATAATGCGGTTCAATATCCAGATGCCGCGCAGGTTGAAGCGCGTACGAACCTTGTTGACAAAATAAGTGATGCCAAACCACCAGGACAAAGCGCCCAATGCAATGGCCAGATAGCCCGTGACGGCCTCGAACAGCAACACACCGGGGCTGATGAATGCGAAGCGGGCAAACAGACCGACAAACAGCAGGATGATGAGCGGATTGGAAAGGGTGACGAAAAACGCCGTAATGAAATTATGAAGATAGGTACCCTTACTGGTAGAAACAGGACGAAGTGAATGGACAGGATTGCTACGGAAAGTATAGATACCAAACGCCAGCAACAGGATACTACCGAAAAGCTGAAGATAGAAAATGTTCTTGTTGACATAGTCGAACACGAAACTCATGCCATATCCTGTCAGCAAGGCATAAAAAATGTCGCTCATAGCAGCACCTATGCCCGTAACGAAACCATACCAACGTCCCTTGTTCAGCGTGCGCTGGATGCACAACACGCCTACCGGCCCCAACGGTGCTGACACAATGACACCGATAATGAACCCTTTCCATAATATATCAAGTATGGTCGTAATCTGAATCATGGCTGCAAAGATAGTGCAAACCGAGAGAAGTACAAAGCGAAAAACAAGTTTTTGGTTGATACAGCCGAGGTGCAGCCTGTCTGATCAAAAGATAGCGCAAACCGAGTGAAGTACAAAACGAAAACAAAGCTTTTGGAGTATATGTCCGAGGCAACCAGCCCGATTGTTCCCCTTCCGGGCCACCTCCCTCTTTCCGCCGCTCAAGTGGATAGTTACATCCGCCAAGTGCCACTTGACGGATGCCAAGAGGGCTTTGGTGGACACTTGCATTCACCGTGAACCATGCAAGCATCCTGTTCGGACCATGCAAGCATCCTGCACGGACCATGCAAGCATCCACCAGACGTAATGCAAGTGTCCTCCGACAGCGACACAAGTGCTCGGAAAAAACCACGCAAATGCTCGACAAGAGCCTTGCAAATACCCGTCAGAAACAGCCCCTCTTTCCTTCACACAAAAGGAAAGAATCTTTCTTTCATCATTCACGTTTCACAGCAATCCGCTTATTATGAAATGAATGCGGTGAGACCCCACGCCGCAAGCATCCCGCATCAGCCTATCTCTTATCCACCATAGCGGCCACTGTAGCGTCACCCGTCACGTTTACGGCAGTGCGCAACATATCCAGCGGACGGTCGATGCCCAATATCAGAGCCAGGCCTTCGGCAGGAATGCCGACCGAAGTCAACACCATGGTAAGCACCACATAGCTGCCACCGGGGATGCCCGGCGTGCCTATGGAAGAAAGGATGGTCATCAGGACAATGACCAGCAGTTGGGAAAGGCTGAGGTCAATGCCCAGCACCTGAGCGATGAACAGAATGGAGATGGCCTGATAGCACGAAGTGCCGTCCATGTTGATGGTCACCCCCACGGGCAAGACAAACGAAGCCACCTCCTGCGACACTTTAAGGTCTTTTTCCACCGCCTCCATTGTCACAGGCAACGTGGCCGCACTGCTACTGGTAGTGAAGGCAAACAACTGGACGGGATACATGGCACGTATGAACTTTTTCATCCCCAGCCTGGTAAAACAATGAATCAGCATGGGGTAGAAACCCAACAAGAGGAGGAACATGCCTCCAATAACCACCAGCGCATATACGCCCAGAGCGCCGAAGATGCTCATGTCGCCGCCCGTATCTGTCACCAGCCCGGCCATCAACGCCGCCACGCCCCACGGGGCAAACTTAACGATGTAGTCCACCATGCGGAGAATGATGTCGTTCAGTCCGTCGAACAGGGAAAGAACCGGTTCAATCCTGCCGCGCGGCACCGTCAGGGCAGCTATGCCGAAGAACACGGCAAAGAAAATCACCTGAAGCATCTTGGAGTTGTCCGCCGCAGCCCCCACCAAGTTGTTCGGCACAATGTCGTTGAGGAAATGGAGCGGCCCCCTACCCTGCTCCTCCATCGAAATTTGCTTTTTCTCTTCCACAACGGACAGGTAGTTCTCCTGTATGTGTGCCACCCGGTTGCGGTCTACCAACTTGCCGGGCTGCACAATCAGTCCCAAGAACATGCCCAACAGAACTGCCACGCAGGTGGTAGCCAGATAGATGGCAATCGTTTTCCCGCCAATGCGCGAAAACTTGCTGATGTCCTTCAACCCCGTCACCCCTTTGATGAGCGAGATGAACACCAACGGAATGGCTATCAGCTGCAACAGGCGCACAAAGACTTGCCCCCACGGACGTACCCAATGCTGTATGAACAACCCGCCATCTGCCCGCAAAGCCACTATACCCACCAAGATACCCGCCACCATGCCCAAAAGGATTTGGACGTAAAGCGGAAGAGATACTATTTTTCTAATCCAAGCCATCTTATTTCATTTTACACCGCAAAAGTAACATTTTATTTCGATTGACCTCACTTTTTGTATCCTCACACAGTTGGCAACTGTTACTCTTCTGTCTAATAACGTAATAACGGCTCACAAAAGCCGGACTTTACTTTCTTTTGTGCTCTATTTATATTACTTTTGTCCGGCTCGAAAGCCTTTTAGCATACAGGGAGTTAACAATTAGCGATGATTATGAAGAAGATATACTTGATAGTATTTGCAATTTTCTCGTTGTTTATGATTGTTTATGGATTTATCTTCATCTTAGACTATCATTTAGTCATCAACTATACCATCGAAGATTGTCTGCCTCCCAATGGCGGTCGTGCCTTCCCGACAAGAGATGAAAGAACAGAAGAAATACACGCTCTCATCATTTACGCCAAGATAGTAATTGCATATGCAATCTATGCTTTGTCATTAGCCATATACTGGCTGTTTAATACCAACAAGCATTAGTGTCCAATAAAAATGGACGAGTTAAAAAATTAATCAAATAGTCCTTCAAAAAGGGGATAATCGAGTTCTTTGACATCGTTGAAATCAGTCTTA
>NZ_CASFWU010000079.1 GCF_949298305.1 uncultured Bacteroides sp.
TTCGGGGGAATACCTAAAGATACAAAAAAGCCAACTAATTCGCAATACTTTGTGTATGAATTAGTTGGCTAATTTTATACTATTTACTGAATGTCCCTCTTTATGTTCAGACTTGCTACGCAATACGCTTGATACACCATGCCTACCAACCGGGAATATCCGCTGACCCCCGAATATCCGCTGACCCCAGATTTCTAATAACATAAAAGGATGTACCAATGTACATCCTTTTATGTGATCGCGACAGGATTCAAACCTGTAACCGGCTGATCCGTAGTCAGCTACTCTATTCAGTTGAGCTACGCGACCTTATTAATGGTGACCGCGACAGGATTCAAACCTGTAACCGGCTGATCCGTAGTCAGCTACTCTATTCAGTTGAGCTACGCGGCCATTCGTTTAACGGGTGCAAAGATACGTACTTTTTTTGATTCAGCAAACAAATGGAGAACTTTTTTCAAATTTTATTCGATAAAACGATAATTGAACAGTTGCCAACCGATGGTCAGCCCTACGTTCCATTCCCGTTTGGGTGAACTATAATGATTCACATACCCAGATATGGCTCCAAATGGCAGTTGACACACGATGGAAACTTCACCCATATATTCAAACGAAGAAAATGCCTTGCCATAATATGCTTTGTTTAAAGCATTCTTTTTGATAGGAAATATAGGCATAAAGCCATAGAATTCTGTCCGGAACTGAAACATGTCATTCAATATAAAAATAGGTTTGATGCCAGCAGCTATGTATTGATTGGCTCTGAAAGCATCGTTATACATCAGTTTGCTGTGTGGTGTAGGTGAAAAATCACATGCTTGCATCATGGTCGCCGTATAGTTTTCCGAGAAATTTTTCGATGAATACACAGATTCTGTCATCCATCCTAAAGTAAATTTCGAAGTAATAGGATGATAAGCTTCTTTCATGTATGAAATCTGCAACCATGATTGTTTTTCCAGCATAGAAGACTTGTCTTGGGTATTACCCGGAATAAATTTTTCTTTTCCTGTAAAAACTTGAGCTACCAGTTTTTCATAATATCCCCGTGTAGCGTACTGCTTAGCATTCAGTGTACTTCCATAGAATCCGATACTGCCTCCAAGCAGGTTGTAAACGCTTTGGTCGGCACGGTCTTCTTCAAAATTAATGATGCTGGTCTGATAATAATTGTCAGTAAGTTTGCCTATTCCGAAACTGAATTCAGCCCTTTTATTCGCCAGGAAAGGCAAGGAAATCATCAGCTTCAGAAACCGTTCATCTTTAGAGTTGAAAGAAGGCTGGTCGTTCTTGGAGAACAACTTGTCTTTCTTAAAGTAATCAAATGTGCTGATAGAAGCAATCAGACGATAAGAAGCAGGAATGAAAGTTGGAATATCGATTCTTGCCATGAATTGGGCATTATTATAAATCTTACCCAACTGACCGTCAAAAGCTATTTCTTTGGAATAGTAGTTCAGGTTCTGATAGCCCACCCCCAGATAAATTTGATTGGAACTGGTTGTAGACACACTTCCTCCCAGTTTTACGGAAAACTCATCTTCCATTTTAACCTTCAGATAGAGCTTGTAGTAACCGCTACGAGGATCATAAACAGCATGAGGGATGATTTCCGATATCATATTGTCGGATAGCAAGCGGAAATAACCTCGTTTCAGGTCTTCATAGGTAAAAACATCGTATGAATTGTCATGAAATTCTTTTCTGATATAGGCTTGCTGGCGTTCGTTGGCACCGTCAATGTATATGTCCCTAAAGCGCAGTTCGGGCAGCGTAGTTTTATAAACCATCCGTCTCAGCTTCACGTTCTCTGCGCTGACTCTACGATGAACCCGCATTTTAATGGAGTCCATCATGCTGATAGCTCTGTTATAACCAATATCATGCAGTTCCTGCAGGCGGTCGAAATCCAACAGGTTGACATCGTCATACTTGAAGTTCATAACCAAACCCAATGAATCGGGAATAGAGTAGTCGGTCTTCTGCATAATCATGTTTTCCAACTGGCTCATCAAATCGTTCTCTTGAGGCTTGCTGGGATTGGCTGCTACGGCACTGCCGATGATGAAATCCGGGTGGAAATCTTCGCGCATAATGTCGGTAGGGAAGTTGTTGTAAATGCCTCCATCGTAGGCCAACGTTCCGTCAATTTCAATGGGCTTGAACACAAACGGGAAACTCATGGAAGCACGTACCGCATCTCCCAAATCGCCGTTGCGCATCACAAGAGCCTGCTTGTTATACACATCGGAAGCTATGCAACGGAAAGGTACGAACAAATTGTTGAAATTACCGTTACAGGCCGCCGTGGCCCGGGCAAAGAGTTCAACGAACACCAGATTCATCTGTATGGGATTTACCATATTGGTAGGCAGCTTCAACGGACTGTTTTTCAGTGAGTCTTTCATAGAAAAACGCAAGTTGAAGAATTCAGGTGTAGGACGCCCCTTCCTGAAATAGTATTCATATTGAGATTCGACCTTTCCGGAATACCAACGTTTAAAATCGGGGGAACGCAATAAATCCTCCATTTCATCGGGAGAATATCCCATAGCATAGAGGGAACCGATAATGGCTCCCATAGATGTGCCGGCAATGTAGTCAATGGGAATGCCATTCTCTTCCAAAGCCCGTATGATTCCTATATGTGTCATTCCCTTAGCTCCACCTCCACTCAGTACGAGACCGACCTTTTGGGCGCGCATCGCAGGCAGAAGCATCAGGCAAAATATCCCAAACAGAAAAAATCTTTTCATGATTTTCAAAACATCAAAATCATTTTTTAATGCTCAAATATAAGGATTAGTTTCCAATGCGCCAACGACTTCTAGAAGATTTGCAAGGTTGTCCTATGAAAGTCGGATAAAAAAAGAAAGTGCTGCCCGCATTTTTCTGCTTGCAGCACTTTCTTAATTTTGCAGGATTCGCTCCTGTTTCTTTATTTTATGAGTTCAATGCTTCGTTTTACGAAATTAGACAACGCCTCACCTTTCAGCATACCGTTCTGAAGCAACGCCAGGTCTATCAACTGGTGAACGACCTTGTTCTTGGAAGCATAATCGCCATAAATCTGCTCTTTTTGCTTCTTCAGATTCTCCAATTTCCCATCCAAGGCTTCCATCTCGTCCTTCTCGGCGGTAGGAATCTCATCGGCCTTCTTACCTTCCTGCTTCTTCTTCAATTCGTCCCGCTGCTTGTTCAGGTTATCCATTTCGCCCTGTACGGTTCCAACTTCAGCTGCACATTCTTTGTTTTCGTCGGCCAGAATTCCTTTAATCAGAACGTGATCCGAGTTAAGCACCAGGTTATACATGTCCGGCATCTCACCATAGAAACTCATGCCGGCCTGAATATTGGCCATTTCTTTCATACGCCTCATATACTCGCTTTGCGTAATCATGACAGGAGTAGCGCTTTCGCCTAATGATTGCGAAACAATGCTGAATTCGGTCTTGTCCATCTGGGGAAGCTGGCTCTTGAAGATAGATGTCAGAGCCTCCTGCTGGCCGGCTTCCAAGGTCTCGGCCTTCTTGTCCTCCTTCACAATCAGATTATCGATAACATCGGCATCCACACGGACAAAGCGTGATTTCTCAAACTTCTGCTCCAACATGCTCACTACCGCGATGTCGAGTTGGCCGTCCATCAAGAGCACATTGTAGCCTTTGTTCTTGGCCACATCAATATAGCTGTACTGCTCTTCTTTATTGTTGGCATAAAGATAAATCAGATTGCCATCCTTGTCGGTCTGATTGTCCTTGATGAGCGTCTTGTACTCGTCAAAGGTGTAATGCTTCCCGTCGGCATCCGTAAACAGGGCAAAGTCCTTGGCCCTGTCGTAGAAGTCTTCCTGAGTCAACATTCCGTAGTGGATGAAAATCTTCAGGTCGTCCCATTTCTCCTCGAACTGTTTGCGGTCGTTCTTGAAGATGGATTGCAAACGGTCGGATACCTTCTTGGTGATGTAAGTCGAAATCTTCTTCACATTGGCATCGCTCTGCAGGTAGGAACGAGATACATTCAGCGGAATGTCCGGAGAATCGAGTACACCATGCAGCAGGGTCAGGAAATCAGGTACAATGCCTTCTACCGAATCGGTCACATACACCTGGTTGCAATAGAGCTGTATCTTGTTCTTGGTCAGTTCGATGTTGTTCTTGATTTTCGGGAAGTAGAGAATACCCGTCAGGTGGAACGGATAATCCACGTTCAGATGAATCCAGAACAATGGTTCGTCTGACATCGGGTAAAGTTCACGATAGAACTTCTTGTAGTCTTCATCCTTCAGTTCACTGGGTTTCAAGGTCCAGATGGGTGCTACGTCGTTGATGATGTTGTCCTCGGATGTTTCCACCTGCTTACCGTCTTTCCATTCCTTCTTCTTGCCAAAAGCAATGGGAATGGGGAGGAAGCTGCAATACTTCTTCAACAGCGCAGAAATGCGCG
Source organism: uncultured Bacteroides sp. (assembly GCF_949298305.1). Taxonomy (GTDB): domain Bacteria; phylum Bacteroidota; class Bacteroidia; order Bacteroidales; family Bacteroidaceae; genus Bacteroides. The sequence goes on from NZ_CASFWU010000079.1 coordinate 4,450, forward strand.
GCTCTTCCAGGAACTCCTTACAATCGTCGTCAATGTAGAGCACGATGTCTGTACCGCGGTCAGCCTTGTCCGTATCCTCGATAGAGAACTCAGGACTTCCGTCGCACGTCCACTTCACAGCCTGTGCGCCTTCCTTATAGGACTTGGTGATGATTTCCACCTTCTTGGCTACCATAAAGGCGGAGTAGAAGCCCAGGCCGAAGTGTCCGATGATGGCATTGGCATCGTTCTTATACTTCTCAAGGAAGTCGTTGGCACCCGAGAAGGCTATCTGGTTGATATATTTGTCTATTTCTTCGGCTGTTAGTCCAAGTCCACGGTCGGAAACCGTGATAGTGTCCTTGCCCAATGATACATGGATGGTCAGGTCACCCAGTTCACCGTTATACTCGCCGATAGAGGCCAGCGTCTTCAGCTTTTGGGTGGCATCGACTGCATTGGACACTAATTCGCGAAGAAAAATCTCATGATCGCTGTACAAGAATTTTTTGATTACGGGGAAGATGTTTTCTGTAGTTACCCCAATATTGCCTTTTTGCATAATTACTAATTGGTTTTAATCGTTAATTGCTTTCTGTCAAACAAAAAAAATGCCAGCCTTGTAGAGACTGACATTTTGGCGCTTTCACAGAAAAAGCATATTACATTTTGGCAATATCCAACTTGTCACCTTCCTTATTATAGGAAACACGAATGGTGTCTCCGGCCACCAATGTGGAAGAAATGATGAGTTCGGACAATCCGTCTTCCAGATAGTTCTGGATTGCACGCTTCAGCGGACGGGCTCCGAACTGCACATCGTATCCCTTGGAGGCGATGAATTTCTTGGCTTCGTCGTCAATAGTCAGTTTGTAACCTATATTTTCAATGCGGTCATACAATCCTTTCAACTCGATGTCAATGATTCGGGTTATGGCATCCAGTGAGAGCTGGTCGAACGTAATGATTTCGTCAATACGGTTCAGGAACTCCGGTGCAAAAGACTTGTTCAGAGCCTTCTGTATCACGCCATTGGAATAGTCCTTGTCGTCCACGCGATTTTGCGCGGCAAATCCTATACCTCGACCGAAGTCCTTCAACTGGCGCGTGCCGACATTGGAGGTCATGATGATGACCGTATTCTTGAAGTCCACTGTCCTGCCATAACTGTCTGTCAGGCGGCCTTCGTCCATCACCTGGAGCAGCAGGTTGAACACGTCTGGATGGGCCTTCTCAATCTCGTCGAGCAATACGATGGAATAGGGCTTGCGACGCACTTTCTCGGTAAGCTGACCGCCTTCCTCATAGCCGACGTAGCCCGGAGGTGCTCCGACCAGGCGGGAAACCGTAAACTTCTCCATGAATTCGCTCATGTCAATACGTATCAGGGCATCGGTAGAACCAAACATATATTTTGCCAACTGCTTGGCCAGGTGCGTCTTGCCCACACCAGTCGGCCCAAGAAACATAAACGTGCCGATGGGACGGTTCGGATCCTTCAAGCCTACGCGGCTGCGCAGAATGGCCTTCGTCAGTTTCTCGATGGCGGCGTCCTGAGCAATCACCAGCGACTGTAGTTTCTCCTTCATGCCGGCCAAACGGGCACCTTCATCCTGTGCCATACGCTGTACAGGTATGCCTGACATCATAGACACCACTTTGGCAATTTCTTCTTCGCCCACGACCTGCCTTTCCTCTTTCAGGCTCGCTTCCCATTCTTCTTTCATCACGGCCAGACGGGACGAAAGTTCCTTTTCGCGGTCGCGATAACTGGCTGCCAACTCAAAATTCTGCGATTTCACCGCTTCAGACTTCTGCTGCCGGGCTTCCTCTATCAGCTTTTCCTGTTCTTCAATGCTCTTAGGCACATTGATATTGGTCAGATGTACGCGCGAACCAGCTTCGTCCAAAGCGTCGATAGCCTTGTCAGGGAAATTGCGGTCGGTGATGTAGCGGTCTGCCAACTTGACACATGCCTCTATCGCTTCATCCGTATAGGTGACATTGTGGTGGTTCTCGTACTTTTCCTTGATGTTTTTCAGAATCTGCAAGGTCTCTTCCGCTGTAGTAGGCTCCACAATAATCTTCTGGAAACGACGCTCCAGGGCTCCGTCCTTCTCAATATTCTTTCTGTATTCATCCAAAGTTGTAGCACCGATGCACTGAATCTCGCCGCGGGCCAAGGCAGGTTTCAGCATGTTTGCCGCATCCATACTGCCTGCGGCCGCTCCAGCACCCACGATGGTATGTATCTCGTCTATAAACAGAATGACGTTGGGGTTCTTCTGCAACTCGTTGATAATGGAGCGGATGCGTTCCTCGAACTGGCCGCGGTACTTGGTGCCTGCGACCACAGAAGCCATATCGAGCATGACAACCCGTTTGTCAAACAAAATACGCGAGACTTTTTTCTGTACGATGCGCAAAGCCAGTCCCTCAACAATGGCCGACTTGCCGACACCGGGCTCGCCAATCAGCACGGGATTGTTCTTCTTGCGTCGGCTCAGAATCTGGGCCAGGCGCTCAATCTCCCGTTCACGGCCTACAACAGGATCCAACTTACCTTCGGCAGCTGCCATTGTAATATCCGTACCAAAATTGTCCAGCACAGGGGTGTCGTTGTCCGGCTTTCGGGATGCAGTCTGTGCCGATGAGAACATGCCTCCAGCATTGCGGCCGCTATCTTGTCCGGACCGGGACATGTTCATTTCCTCGTCGTCTTCATCGTCCTCTGAAAACATGCCGGCATTCGGATTGGCCGATTTCTTTGTAAGCAGTTCAAATACGGACTGATAAGTCACATAATTGTCCAAAAGGACTTCGGCAGCCATATTGCTCTCGTCCTTCAGAATGGCCAGCAGCAAATGTTCCGTATCGGCCTGCTCGTTTTTCAGCAGACGGGCTTCGAGGATACACATTTTTAGTATCCGTGATGCTGAAGGTGAGAACGAAATTTCTCCGTCATTCAGCAGATTATCGTCTTCGGCGTCCTTCAGTTGTTCCTCAAGGCGCTTCTTGATTTGGTTCAGGTTTGCATCGAGTTTCGTCAGCACTTCCACTGCCTTACCACCACCATCCCTCAGGATGCCGAGCAGCAGGTGTTCCGGTCCAATAATGCTGTTTCCCAGTCTATTGGCTTCTTCCTTACTATAAGTCAATACGTCAGAAACTCTTTGTGAAAATTGGTTGTTCATTGATTTTCTCCTTCATGTTTGGGTTATATCCGTGACAAAGATACACATTTTTATGAGTATGTGTACAATGCCGTTTCCAAATATTCTACAAATCTTGTGCCAATTTTCCGACTACGGATGGAAGCTTCATTTTTTTGAAAGGCAAACTGTTATAAAAACCGAATAAATGTATACAAAAAGATATATAATTCGTTTTTTTGAACGACACGTATATTTTTCGAAGATGACAAAATAGGATGAAAAATGGCAGAAAATGCAAGATGAAATCCCGTAGAATCGCATGTTGGCCATCGTCACATCGTTTCCTGTGTAGAAGAACAGGGCTTTTTAAAGGTGAGAAGATGGCTTTTGGGTGACAATAACATCCTATTTCGGCCTTATAAACGTCGACTTTAGACTCCCAAAGAGGGGTGATGGACCTTGAAAAAGGAGGGTGCCACGTATTCTTTCTCATCTTTCCATGCGTTTCCTGTCTAGTTTAAATGTAAATATTTCGCTATCTGATTGTGTATGAACAAACTAGCCGTTTTCCGCTTTAAAAAATCTCACAGCCCTCTACTTCAGGCCGAAAAAAGCGATTCTAAGCAGATTAAGAAATCAAAGTGTCAGATTGTCAAATCGAAGCTAAAGAAGGTTTCGAATGAATACCAGTCTATACCTTTTTTATTATATAAGATATCATGAAAAACAGTTGTTTTCTTCTTTCCACCGGAAATACGACGAGGACTTTACCGAGCTTTCTCACGAAAAACTTTCTTTCCGAAATGTTTTCGTATGTCGTAAAAAAGCAGTACTTTAGCATGGTTTTTCACAAGCCATGCAATGTATAATTAATAATCTTCCTAAATGCTTGAACAAGACAGAATTATAAAGATTAACATCGAGGAGGAAATGAAGTCATCCTACATTGACTACTCCATGTCGGTCATTGTTTCGCGTGCCCTTCCGGATGTTAGAGACGGTTTTAAACCAGTACACCGAAGAATTCTTTTCGGTATGATGGGATTGGGAAACACATCAGACAAACCTTATAAAAAATCGGCCAGAGTAGTAGGCGAAGTGCTGGGTAAATATCACCCGCATGGCGACTCGTCCGTTTACGGAGCTTTGGTCCGCATGGCACAGCCTTGGGCCATGCGCTACATGCTGGTAGACGGACAAGGCAACTATGGTTCGGTAGACGGCGACAGTGCTGCAGCAATGCGTTATACCGAATGCCGCCTTCAGAAAATCGGTGAAGACATGATGCAGGACATCGACAAGGAAACGGTGGACATGCAAAACAACTTCGACGACTCTTTGCAGGAGCCGACCGTAATGCCGACCCGCATTCCGAACCTGCTGGTAAATGGTGCTTCGGGTATTGCTGTTGGTATGGCAACCAATATGCCGACCCATAACCTGACCGAAGTCATCAACGCCTGCGTGGCCTACGTGGACAACAACGATATTGATATCGAAGAACTGATGACATACATCAAGGCTCCCGACTTTCCGACAGGAGGCTATATCTATGGCATGAGCGGTGTGCGCGAGGCCTATCTCACAGGGCGCGGACGTGTAGTGATGCGCGCCAAAGCCGAGATTGAAACCGGAGCTACTCACGACAAGATTGTAGTGACAGAGATTCCCTACGGGGTCAACAAGGCAGAGCTGATTAAGTCTATCGCCGATCTGGCCAATGAAAAGAAGATAGAAGGCATATCCAACGCCAACGATGAATCGGACCGCGAGGGTATGCGCATCGTCATCGACGTGAAGAGGGATGCCAACGCCAGCGTAGTACTGAACAAGTTATACAAGATGACGCAGTTGCAGACATCTTTCGGTGTCAACAACGTGGCATTGGTTCACGGACGCCCACGTCTGCTGAACCTGAAAGACCTGATTAAATATTTCATCGAACACCGTCATGATGTTGTCATTCGCCGTACCAAATTTGATTTGCGGAAGGCCAAGGAACGTGCGCATATCTTGGAAGGATTGATTATCGCTTCGGACAATATTGACGAAGTTATCAAGATTATCCGTGCAGCTCAAACCCCCAACGATGCCATTACAGGCTTGATGGAAAGATTTGAATTGACCGAAATCCAGAGCCGTGCCATTGTCGAGATGCGTCTGCGCCAACTCACAGGACTGATGCAAGACCAGTTGCATGCTGAATATGAAGAGATTCAGAAACAGATTGCTTATTTGGAAGAAATTCTGGTGAACGATGAACTTTGCCGCAAAGTCATCAAGGACGAGCTTATCGAGGTAAGGGATAAATATGGCGACGAGCGCCGTTCTGAGATCGTATATTCATCTGAAGAATTCAATCCTGAAGACTTCTATTCGGACGATGAAATGATTATCACCATCTCTCACATGGGCTACATCAAACGTACTCCCTTGTGTGAATTCCGTGCACAAAACAGGGGTGGGGTAGGTTCCAAGGGAACAGAAACTCGCGACGAGGATTTCGTGGAGCATATCTATCCGGCAACCATGCACAACACCATGATGTTCTTCACCCAAAAGGGCAAGTGCTATTGGCTGAAAGTTTATGAAATTCCCGAAGGTACAAAGAACTCCAAAGGACGTGCCATCCAGAACCTGCTGAACATTGATTCGGACGATGCGGTGAATGCTTATCTGCGTGTAAAGAACTTGAACGACGAGGAATTCATCAACAGCCATTATGTCGTATTCTGTACGAAAAACGGCATTATCAAGAAGACTGTACTCGAACAGTATTCTCGCCCGCGGCAGAATGGCGTCAATGCCATCTCCATTCGCGAAGATGACCGTGTAATAGAGGTACGCATGACCAATGGTGAAAACGAAATCATCATTGCCAACCGCAACGGCCGTGCTATCCGTTTCAACGAAAACGCAGTCCGCCCTATGGGACGTACCGCTACGGGAGTACGCGGTATCACATTGGACGAAGACGGTCAAGACGAAGTTGTAGGCATGATTTGCATTAAGGACCCTGAAACCGAAACAATTATGGTTGTTTCTGAGCAAGGATACGGAAAACGTTCGGACATAGAAGATTATCGCAAAACCAACCGAGGTGGAAAAGGTGTCAAGACTCTGAATATCACTGAAAAGACAGGAAAATTGGTGACAATCAAATCTGTAACAGACGAGAACGACTTGATGATTATCAACAAATCGGGTATCACCATCCGTCTGAAAGTGGCCGACGTGCGTATCATGGGTCGAGCTACACAAGGAGTACGGTTAATCAATCTTGAGAAAAGAAACGATGAAATCGGATCTGTATGTAAAGTCACATCAGAAAATGTAGACGTTGAAACCGAAGATACTGAAAACAATGGAAATGTCTTGTCAGAGGATAGCAACGCTGAAAAAACTGAGAACCGCCGTCCGATAGAAAAAGGATTGTTTGACGATGAGTTATTTGAAAACGAAGAATAGACATAATATTAATTTAAAATTTTCTACAATCATGAAAAAAGTACTATTTTCAATGTGTTTATTGCTGGCTGCAGGCTTTACCTTTGCCCAGGAAAAGGCAGTTAAGGAAGCCAAAAGCATAGCCAATGGAACCAATCCGGATTTTGCCAAAGCTGAACAGCTGATTCAAGGAGCCTTGACAAATCCTGAGACGAAAGATGATCCTGCTACATGGGACGTTGCCGGATTTATTCAAAGAAGAAGAAGTGAGAAAGAGATGGAAAATGCTTTCTTGAGAAAGCCTTATGACACTCTGCAAGTTTATAACAGTGCACTGAACATGTGCAAATACTTCTTGAAATGCGATGAACTGGCTCAAATTCCTAATGAGAAGGGTAAGATTAAAAACAAATACAGAAAATCAAATGCCGCAACCATGATGGGCGAACGTGGCAATCTGATTAACGGTGGTATCCAGTACTTCAATATGGCTACCAGCAAAACAGATCAGGAAGCAAAGGATCTCAATGCAAAAGCTTTGGATTTCTTCGCAACTTACATTGATGTAGCAGCAAGCCCCATGCTTGAGAAAGAGAACCTGTTGCAGACAGACACTGTATTACCCCAAATCGCTTATTATGCCAGCTTGGCAGCTGCCAAAAATGAAGATTATCCTAATGTATTGAAGTATGCTCCTTACGCTAAAAATGATAAGGAAGTAGGTAAATACGCAATGGAATTCATCTCAACGGCATTGAAGGCTCAAGGTGACACTGTAAAATGGATTGCCTCTTTGCAGGAAGGTATCCAAAAGTACCCTGACCACGCATTTTTCTTCGGTCACTTGATTGACTATTACAGCAGCAACAACAAGTATGATGAAGCTATGCAGTTTGCTGACAATATGCTGGCCAAAGACCCCAACAATACTTTCTATTTGTATGTAAAGGGTTATCTGTATCACAACATGTATAGCGTGCTTAAAGAACAGAACAAAGCGCAGGAAGCAGCCGACGCATTGAACAAGAGTATTGAATTCTATCAAAAAACAACGGAAGTAGACCCTAATTACGCAGAAGCCTATTCAAATTTGGGTCTGGTTTACTGCTTGCAAGCTCAAGACTTCTCTGAGAATGCTACTACAGACGTAAATGATCCGAAATACAAAGAAGACCAGGCAACTTTGAAAACTTTCTACGAAAAGGCAAAACCTTGCTATGAAAAGGCAAGAGCTCTGAAACCCGACCAGAAAGATTTGTGGTTGAACGGTTTGTATCGTGTTTATTACAACTTGGATATGGGACCTGAATTCAAAGAAATTGAAGATATGATGCAATAATAAGTTCAATTGAAAAAAAGAAAAAACAGCTTCAAATTCCTTTGCTGGGATTTGAAGCTGTTTTTTTACCAATTATAGTCAATGAATAACTGAAGAATTATCGTTATGGACCGAATTCCAGCGTGTACGCGCCGGAATCCTTCAGGGAATATTCCGATATCAAGAAGGCATATTACCTCACCATGAGGCTGGGACTCATCTTCCATCAGTGCAGACAAAGGGATGTGGCGCTGACAAGGCTTGCCAGGTGGTATGACAAAGTGGAGAAATCTGGTTTCCTGGCATTCTGGAGGGTGGCACGTTCCATACAGACACATTATCCGACCTGAGTTTTGGATAAGAAATGTGCCTGAAAATTAGTTAGAATGCTCAATTATATGTATCTTTATAGTGTGAAAATCAAAACGATAGCATATAATTAT
>NZ_CASFWU010000080.1 GCF_949298305.1 uncultured Bacteroides sp.
ACAAAGCAAGACTCATCAATCATTTTAAACCAAAATGTCAAAGAACTCTCGTTATTTGATGATATTTAAAACTAATGCGATTTTATCGCACCAGTAGTATTTTTAAATGATAGATAGTATATGATTTTACCTATTTATGTTTATGGTCAACCCGTTTTAAGAAAAGTAGCGGAAGATATTGCCCCTGATTATCCGAATCTGAAAGAATTGATTGCCAATATGTTTGAAACAATGGACCATGCCGATGGAGTCGGTTTGGCAGCACCGCAGATTGGACTTCCCATCCGGGTGGTGACAGTCAATTTGGATGTTCTTTCTGATGATTTTCCCGAATATAAAGGTTTTCGCAAGGCATATATCAATGCTCATATTCTGGAGGTTATGGGTGAAGAAGTGTCTATGGAGGAAGGTTGCTTGAGTTTGCCGGGCATTCATGAGTCTGTGAAGCGTGGCGACAGAATCCGTGTAAGGTATTTGGATGAGGATCTGGTAGAGCATGAAGAGGAAGTAGAGGGATATCTGGCACGTGTCATGCAGCACGAATTTGATCATCTGGACGGCAAGATGTTTATCGACCATCTGTCTCCTTTGCGCAAGCAAATGATTAAAGGCAAACTGAATGCGATGTTGAAAGGCAAGGCGCATTGCTCCTATAAGGTTAAGACCGTCAGGTAGTCATTGCCATTCTGTTGGGTGACGATGTCCGTTTGTTTTGGGTGGCTTGCTGTTTTTGAATATAAGCAAACGTTATATTTGAAGTTATAAGGCTCAAAAAATATAAAAAGTTTTTAGTTAATCCCGTTAAGTGAATGAAAACAGCTATTTTTGCTATGTTTACCTGTTCTTTATGACAAAATGATAAAAAAGATATTCACGTTTTTTTTGCTGTTTCCGACACTCCTGTATGCGCAGATTAATACGGAACGTGTGATGACGATAGCTCGTAATGCTCTCTATTTTGAGGATTATGTGCTGTCTATTCAATATTTCAATCAGGTGATTAATGCAAAGCCTTACCTGTTCGAGCCTTATTTCTTTCGTGGGCTTGCCAAGTTTTATCTGGAGGATTTCCAAGGTGCGGAGTCCGATTGCAATGAAGCGATACGGCGTAATCCTTTTGTGGTTGGCGCTTATCAAATCAGAGGATTGGCGCGGATTAGACAGGACAATTTTGATGGAGCCATAGATGATTATAAAATGGCTTTAAAATATGATCCTGAAAACGTCATTCTGTGGCACAACCTCTCTCTTTGCCATATTCAGAAAGAAGATTATGATAAGGCAAAGGAGGACTTAGGTAAACTGTTAGCCATTTCTCCTCGTTATACGAGGGCTTATCTGATGCGTGGTGAAGTTTTTTTGAAGCAGAATGATACCATACAGGCACTGAATGACTTCGAACAGGCGATAGAGATTGATCGTTATGATCCGGATGCTTGGAGCGCACGGGCCTTAGTCCGTATCCAACAGGGCAAATATAAAGAAGCAGAAGACGATTTGGACCAGGCTATTCATTTGAGTATTAAGAATGTTGGCAATTATATAAATCGGGCTTTGGTGCGTTTCCACCAGAACAATCTGCGTGGTGCCATGAGTGACTATGATTTGGCACTGGATATTGATCCTGACAATTTCTTGGGGCATTATAACCGTGGATTGCTTCGCGCTCAGGTGGGTGATGATAACAGGGCCATTGAAGATTTTGATTTCGTTTTGAAAATGGAACCCGATAATATGATGGCCGCTTTTAACCGAGGTATCTTGCGTGCACAGACTGGGGATTATCGGGGGGCCATTGAAGATTACTCGAAGGTAATAGCGGAATATCCCAATTTTATGACAGGATATTATTACCGAGCGGAGGCTCGCAAGAGAATAGGCGACCATAAGGGGGCTGAGCAGGATGAATTTAAAATAATGAAGATGCAGCTTGATAAACGGAATCAAAGTGCTGCAAACAACGGTAATAATACGGCAGACTCTTCGGATGATGCTTCTAAGGACGAAAAAACCCGTAAGAAGTCAGATAAAAATGTGGCCAACTATCGGAAAATAGTGATTGCTGATGACTCAGATTCCGAAAGGCGTTATACCAGCGATTATCGTGGCCGTGTACAGGACCGGAATGTGGCAATTAAGTTGGAGCCTATGTATACGTTGACTTACTATGAAAAGATAAGTGATGTGAAGCGATCGGTTCATTTCCATAAGTATATAGACGAGTTGAACCGCTCGAAGGCGTTCCCCAAGATGTTGCGCATTACCAATATGGAGGCTCCGTTGACAGAGGAGCAGGTACGATTCCATTTTGCTTTGATAGATACGCATACATCAGACATTGTGGTCGATGACAAGAATGCGGTTAAGCGGTTTATGCGTGGATTGGACTTTTATTTGGTTCAGGATTTTGATAGTTCTATCGATGATTTCACTAAGAGTATTTTGCTTGATGATACCTTCTTCCCTGCTTATTTCATGCGGGCTTTGGTACGATGCAAACAGCTGGAATATCGGAAAGCAGAAAGAGCCTCAGAGGCAAAGGACAGCGCAGCCGATGCCCTTGAAACAAGCAATGGCGAAGTGACGGCTATGGATTACGATATAGTGAAGAAGGATTTGGATCATGTCATTCAGCTCGCTCCTGACTTTGTTTATGCTTATTATAATCGGGGAAATGTCTTTTCTATGCTGAAAGATTATCGGGCCGCTTTGGCTGATTATGACAAGGCGATTGAATTGAATCCTAATTTTGCCGAAGCTTATTTCAACAGAGGGCTGACGCATATCTTTTTGGGAAATAATAAGCAAGGAATTTCTGATTTAAGTAAAGCGGGGGAATTGGGTGTCGTATCTGCCTATAATGTCATTAAACGCTTTATGGACCGGAGTGAATAACATTTTTTTGCTAAAAAATCGAATATCAAAAAGAATTCGCTAATTTTGCGCTTGAAAGAACGAAATATACATAACATTATGATAAAGATTACTTTTCCCGATGGCTCTGTTCGTGAGTATAACGAAGGCGTAACAGGGCTGCAGATTGCAGAAAGCATCAGTTCGCGTTTGGCACAAGATGTGCTGGCTTGTGGTGTGAATGGAGAAACTTATGATTTGGGGCGTCCCATTGAGCAGGATGCTGAGGTCGTACTTTATAAATGGGAGGATGAACAGGGTAAGCATGCTTTCTGGCATACCAGTGCTCACTTGCTTGCTGAAGCTTTGCAGGAACTATACCCTGGTATTCAGTTCGGTATAGGTCCGGCTATAGAAAATGGCTTCTATTACGATGTTGATCCGGGTGAGACTCCCATTAAGGAATCCGACCTGCCGGCTATCGAGCAGAAGATGGCTGAACTGGCAGCTAAAAAGGAGGCTGTAGTTCGGAAAGACATTGCGAAGGCCGATGCACTGAAAATGTTTGGTGACCGTGGTGAAACCTATAAGTGCGAGTTGATTTCCGAATTGGAAGACGGCCATATTACTACCTATACCCAGGGTGCGTTTACCGATTTATGTCGTGGACCGCACTTGATGACGACTGCTCCCATCAAGGCTATCAAACTGACTTCGGTTGCAGGTGCCTATTGGCGTGGTCAGGAAGACCGTAAGATGATGACCCGTATCTATGGCATAACCTTCCCCAAGAAAAAAATGTTGGATGAGTATCTTGTCCTGTTGGAAGAAGCCAAGAAACGAGACCATCGCAAAATAGGCAAGGAGATGGATTTGTTTATGTTTTCTGATACGGTGGGCAAGGGTTTGCCAATGTGGTTACCCAAAGGTGCCGCTCTGCGCATCCGTCTGCAAGAATTCCTGCGCCGTATTCAGGCCCGTTACGACTATCAGGAAGTCATGTGTCCGCCTATCGGCAACAAACTTTTGTATATCACTTCAGGACACTATGCCAAGTACGGTAAGGATTCGTTCCAGCCGATTCATACACCTGAAGAAGGTGAGGAGTACTTCCTGAAACCAATGAACTGCCCGCATCACTGTATGATTTATAAGAATTCGCCGCGCTCATACAAGGATTTGCCTTTGCGTCTGGCTGAGTTTGGAACCGTTTGCCGCTACGAGCAGAGCGGTGAATTGCACGGATTGACCCGTGTGCGCAGTTTCACGCAAGATGATGCGCATATTTTCTGCCGTCCTGATCAGGTAAAGGATGAATTTCTCCGTGTTATGGACATCATCTCCATCGTGTTCCAGTCCATGGATTTTGAAAACTTTGAGGCGCAGATTTCTTTGCGTGACAAGGTGAATCGCGAGAAATATATTGGAAGTGATGAGAACTGGGAAAAGGCCGAGCAGGCAATTATTGAGGCTTGCGAGGAGAAAGGCTTGAAGGCTAAGGTCGAATATGGCGAAGCTGCCTTCTATGGTCCGAAATTGGATTTCATGGTGAAAGATGCCATCGGACGTCGTTGGCAGTTGGGAACCATTCAGGTGGATTATAATCTTCCGGAACGTTTCCAGTTGGAATATACGGGTGCTGACAATCAAAAGCACCGCCCGGTCATGATTCACCGCGCGCCGTTTGGTTCGATGGAACGTTTCGTGGCTGTGTTGATTGAGCATACGGCCGGCAAGTTCCCTCTGTGGCTGACACCCGACCAGGTGGCTATTCTGCCTATTAGCGAGAAATTCAATGATTATGCCAACGAAGTGAAGGCTTTGCTGAAGAAATACGATATCCGTGCGCTTGTAGATGAACGTAATGAAAAGATTGGTCGTAAGATTCGTGATAACGAAATGAAACGCATTCCTTACATGCTGGTTGTTGGTGAGAAAGAGGCCGAAAATGGTGAAGTTTCTGTGCGCAAGCAGGGTGAAGGCGACCAGGGAACCTTGAAAATTGAGGATTTCGCAAAAAAAATAAACGAAGAGGTTCAAAATATGATAAATAAGTGGTAACTTTGCGCCCACTTGCAAAAGCATGGCATCCTGCGGATGGTTCCGCAGGTGCTTTATTTAACGATAAAGGAGTAAAAACAGAAAAAACAAACGGAAGTAAAAGTTATTAATGAAGAATGACAACTTAAAAGGGCAACATCGGATTAATGAACAAATCCGTGCCAAAGAAGTCCGCATCGTGGGCGATGAAATGGAAGCAAAAGTGTATCCGATAGCGCAAGCGTTGAAACTCGCTGAAGAACATGACGCGGATCTCGTGGAGATTTCTCCCAATGCGCAACCTCCTGTTTGTCGTATTATCGATTACTCTAAATTTCTTTATCAGTTAAAGAAACGTCAGAAGGAACAGAAGGCTAAGCAAGTCAAGGTCAACGTCAAGGAAATCCGTTTCGGACCTCAGACTGATGATCATGATTATAATTTTAAATTGAAACATGCCAAAGGCTTTTTGGAAGATGGTGATAAAGTGAAAGCTTACGTCTTTTTCAAGGGCCGTTCCATTTTGTTCAAGGAACAGGGTGAAGTTCTGTTACTTCGGTTTGCCAATGATTTGGAAGATTGCGCTAAGGTAGACCAAATGCCTATTTTGGAAGGGAAACGGATGACTATCCAGTTGTCGCCCAAGAAGCCTGGTTCGCCCAAGAAGGCCGCTTCTTCCAAAACTGCTGAGACTGTGGCAGACGAACCTGCTGAGGATGAAGAATAAAAAGAAAATGTGTAACGCCAAAGGTATAGTGCGTTGCCATATAATTAATAATTTAAAAGTTTAATAAAGATGCCAAAGATCAAGACGAACTCCGGTGCTAAAAAAAGATTCACTCTTACCGGGACGGGTAAAATCAAAAGAAAGCACGCTTTTCATAGTCACATTCTGACTAAGAAAACTAAGAAGCAAAAAAGAAACCTGTGCTACTCAACAATTGTTGATACCACGAATGTAGCTCAGGTGAAGGAACTCTTAGCGATGAAGTAAGTAAAAGCGTAAAAGTATCAAAGTTATTAACCGGATGTATTAGCTTTAAGTCCGTTGCCGCAAAGCAATGGCGCTAACATTCAAAAACAAGTAAAACTATGCCAAGATCAGTAAATCATGTTGCTTCAAGAGCAAGAAGAAAGAAAATTTTGAAATTGACCAGAGGTTACTTTGGTGCAAGAAAGAACGTTAGGCTAAAAAGAGAAACTTCCGTGCATTGTGGATTCAGCGTATCAATGCCGCCGCCCGTCTGGAAGGTCTTTCTTATTCCAAGTTGATGGGTGCTTTGCACAAGGCTGGTATTGAAATCAACCGTAAAGTGCTGGCTGATTTAGCAATGAATCATCCCGAAGCATTCAAGGCTATTGTTGCTAAGGCTAAAGCTGCCTAAAAGAACAGACTTTATAGTAAAGGTGCCCTTAAGGCACCTTTTTTTATATCTGTATGTCGCTGAATTTTTTGATAACTTAACAAGGAAAGATAAAAACATTTCCTTTTTTCTTGTTTGTTTCATAGAAACTTCTTATCTTTGTTATAGAAAAAATAGCCGCATTGATTGGATCGGGAAACTCATCAATTTTTATGAAATACCGAGACAAGTTTCGTTTCTCAATGGCGGGCCACGCCCTTCGGGGTAACCTTTGAGTCGGTGGATTACAAAGAGGACGAACACTCAAAACATGTTATTCGGAGTTTCATCACATCATCGGTGCGGCTTTCTTATAAAAAATGGCTGTCTCAAAAATATTGAGGCAGCCTTTTTTTCTCAAGTTTTGTTTTAGGGACATTTACTGAATATCCGCTGCCCCCTTTTTCGGGGGGATACCTAAAGATATAAAACAGCCAACTAATTCGCAATGCTTTGTATATGAATTAGTTGGCTGTTTTTGTGTTATTTGCTGAATGTACCTGATTTTGAGCCTGTAGAATGGGGGCGTGTACAACGTAAATCGCGGAGTTTCCCAAAAATGAATTTTAGAAAGAATATCCGAACCCTACATTCAGATAGATGGGGTACATGGCGAAGGTAATGGTGTCGAAGTCTTTTTGGAAGATGTCGTTCAGCCCCCAAGTCAGGGTGCCGTACACGTTCAGGTGCTTGAAGGCACGCCATTCGCCGCCCAACTGCAAGCCCCACTGGAAGTTGCGCAGCTCGTCGGAGAAATCATAGGTGGCGATATTGCCGTTGGCAAATTCTACCTTGCTTCCGCTTTGGTCGGGGGTACGCAGGTGCCCTTCGTAGACATTGCCGGAGAAGTCGCCTTCAAGCAGGTAGGATATGTAGGGGCCGAAGGACAGGGTCCAGCGGCTGGACAGCTTGTAGTCGGCTACGACGGGCAGGGTCAGCAGCGAAAGTTTGGTCTTTGTTTTCACGCCACCTGTCCAGATGCCTTCCACCACGCCTCCCTGGTCGTTGAAAATCTTCATGCCATAGTTCTTCACGGTGGCTTCGGTAGTCATGCTCTTGTTTTCCAGCCGCAGGCCGACGGTCAATCCCCACTTGCGGTTGGCGTCGAACCATTTGGTGGCGTTGCCTTCGATGGCGATGGCCAAGCTGGGCGAATAACTGTCTATGCTGCGTATTTCTACCGGCATGGGCAGAGGAGCCGTTCCACCGATGCTGACACCGGCTCTGACTTCGTACTCCCATCCGCGCAGGTAGGATTGCTTGATGGTGCGGTTGCTTTCTTGTTGTGCCTGTACCGACAGCATGGTCAGCAGCAAGGCGGTCAGTATGATTATCTTTTTCATGCTGTATGATTCCTTCTTATTCGTAAATCAGTTCCACTTCGTCAATGTAGAGCGTGCTTCCTACGGCTCCATTGAAAAGGTCTCCCTCGATGCTGGAGGAGAACACAATGCCCAGTTTGTACTTCCCTTGTGCCAGTTTCTGGGTGTCTACGCTCCGGTTCTCGACTGTTTCAAACGGAATGTAGAATTCCTTCCACGAGTCGGTGGCCACGGCTTCTTCTGCCGGGATGCGTGCCAACTTCACCAGGTGGTCGGAGACGAAGCGGTTGCTGCCGTCCAGGAACTTCACCTGTTCGTCGGTTTCGTAGAAGATGGCATAGATGTCGAAACGGTCGGTCTTGTCCACCACGTTGTTGCCTTCCTTATAGACTTCGCCGGGGGTGTATTTGAAGTAGCCTTTCAGTGCCACGGGTATTTTCAGGAACGGATAGCCGATTTGGGTAGCCTTCAGAGCGTCGTTCAGTGCGTTGCTCATGTCGAAAGTACCGATGAAGATGTTTCCTGCCGCGATGGGCATTCTCATCATGCTGCCGAAGCTGCCGGTGTCTTTGGTCTCCAGGCGCACACAACTTTGGCTGACGCCGTTGCGGTCGATGCTGGTGGGGTAGTCGCTGGCAGACTGTGCCATCCCCGTCAGCTTGTAGCCCGGATTGCCGCTGGCCCACTCCAAGGCATACGGGGCGGAGTCGGAGGTGGCTGCCTGAAATTCAAAAAAAATGTCGTAGGTGCTGTTGGCGCTTTTCAGCGCGTCGAAATGGAAGGTGGTGGGCAACTCTGTCTCAATCAGGATGATGGAGTAGGTGGTTTTCCACTCGCCGTCTTCCGAGGTCACGATGAAATCCCGTGCGGAGCTTGCGCTGAAGTCGTAGTAGGGCGCTTTGTCACCTGCAACGGCTTGTGCGGGTGCAATGCTTGCTCCTTCGGGAAGGAGGAAGTCCAGCTTCAGACTACTCAGGTCGGTAGCCCGCGAGATATAGATAGTAACGGTTTTCTCCTCGGCATTGATGCTGGCCAGCTGCACCTCGTCGCCCGTGCAGGCGTCGATGGCCGCTTCGGAGTTCAGGGCTTCGTCTTGTATGCACGACGCTGCCATGAGGCCAAGCAGCAGGCCGGTTATCAGTTTCATTATTTTCATGTTTCTTCTTTTTTAAGTGGTTAGGGAATAGGTCCGACTTTTCTTTGATGATGCAAAAATACTAAAAAAGTTGGGCTTGGCAGCATCTTTCGGGCGGAGATGATGTGGAATTGTTGCCCAATGTGCGGGAATCAGGCGGAAAACGGTCATTTCCCAGGCTGAAAGGACGGTTCTTCTCGGCAGAAAGGATGCATCAATCTCTTTTCTTTTTTATATCTTAGCGTTTAAGATGTACATCTTAGCGGCTGCGATGTATATCTTAGCCGTTGCGATGTACATCTTGACCGCTGCGATATAACTTTTCTCTCATCTTGGCCATTCCTTTCTGTGGAATAGATACGCCCTTTCTGCCCGATAGCCGACAACTGTCTGCAAGGCTGTCCTGTCGGAGTGTTTGCGGCTTTGATAAGGGGCGCTTGCTTCCCGTTTTCTTTCCAAATGTCACTCCCTGACGAAATCATCCCCTGAAAATTGGGTAAAGTGGTTGACAGATGCTATCTTTGTATCAGTTTTATTTTCGATGAACCAACATAGAACCTTATAACGTATGAACGAAACCGAAAGAAAGAAAATCATTGCGCTGGTGAAGCGTGAAGTCGTCCCCGCCATCGGATGTACCGAACCCATTGCGGTCGCTCTGTGTGTGGCCAGGGCTGCGGAGATATTGGGCGTGAAACCCGAGAAGATAAGCGTGTGGCTCAGTGCCAACATCCTGAAGAACGCCATGGGGGTAGGCATTCCCGGCACGGGGATGATTGGCCTGCCCATCGCGATTGCGCTGGGTGCCCTGGTGGGTAAATCCGCGTATCAGTTGGAAGTCCTGAAGGACAGTACTCCCAAGGCTGTGGAAGAGGGGAAACGTTTTATTGATGAAAAGCGCATCTCCATTGCTCTGAAACCGGACATTGCGGAGAAACTTTATATAGAGGTGTGTTGCGAGGCGGGCGGCGAGCAGGCCGTTGCTGTGATAGCGGGCGGACACACGTCATTTGTCTACGAGGCCCGCAACGGGCAGGTGCTGCTGGACAAGCAGGCCGTCTCAGGCGAGAACCAGGAAGAGGAGGTGCCGGAACTGACTTTCCGCAAGGTCTACGACTTTGCCATGACCGCTCCGCTGGACGAAATCCGCTTCATCCTGGAGACTGCCCGCCTGAACAAGGCCGCTGCCGAACAGTCTTTTACGGGCGACTACGGTCACGGTCTCGGCAAGATGCTCCGCGGCAATTATGAGCACAAGATTATGGGCGACAGCGTCTTCTCGCACATTCTTTCTTACACGTCGGGTGCCTGCGACGCCCGTATGGCGGGTGCCATGATACCGGTGATGAGCAATTCGGGCAGCGGCAACCAGGGCATCTCGGCCACACTGCCGGTGGTGGTCTATGCCGAGGAAAACGGAAAGTCGGAAGAAGAGCTGATACGTGCGCTGATGTTGAGCCACCTGACGGTGATTTATATCAAGGAGAGTCTGGGACGGCTTTCGGCCTTGTGTGGTTGTGTAGTGGCGGCTACCGGCTCCAGTTGCGGCATCACCTGGCTGATGGGCGGCACGTACGAGCAGATTACCTATGCCGTGCAGAACATGATAGCCAACCTGACGGGCATGATTTGTGACGGTGCCAAGCCCAGTTGTGCGCTGAAGGTTACCACAGGTGTGTCCACGGCAGTGCTCTCGGCCATCATGGCGATGGAGAACCGCTGTGTCACTTCAGTAGAGGGCATTATCGATGAAGATGTAGACCAGAGCATCCGTAATCTGACAAAGATTGGTTCACAGGGAATGAACGAGACGGACAAGCTGGTGCTGGACATTATGACAAGCAAATAATAAATGAAGAATGAAGAATGAAGAATTTTCGTTTGATGTGTATCTGCCAAGTAAGGGGACACACCGAAATTCTTCATTCTTCATTCTTCATTCTTCATTCTTCATTCTTCATTTCCTTTAGTGGCAGCATCCGCCTTCGCATCCGCAGTCGTCACCACATTCGTGGTCGCCGCATCCGCCACCGCAGCTGCCGCATCCGCCGCCACAACCGCCGCTCATCATGCGGGCTACTTCGGCCAGCTCTTCGTTGGTTGCCGGACGGCTGGTTACCACTTCGCCTACGAAGTTCAGGTCGCATCCGGCCAGGGGGTGGTTCATATCCATCACTACCACATCGTCTTTCACTTCCACCACACTGCCGTTGATGCGTTGTCCTTCGGCTGTCATCAGCGGGATAATGGCTCCTTCTACGACACGTTCGTTGTCGAATTTCCCGTCTATCAGGAAGATGTTTTTCGGCAGGTCGATGACGTGCTCCTCGTCGTACTCGCCGTAAGCGTCGGCGGCGCCGATGGTGAAGTCGAATTTGTCTCCCACCTTCAGGCCTGCAAGTTCGCTCTCAAAAGCGTCGAGTGTCATGCCAAGGCCCGAAATGAATTGGAACGGGTGTTCTGCGGGAGCTTCTTCTACAAAATCCCTTTCTCCTTCTTCTATCGAGTACAACTTGTAGGCTACGGTGATGTACTTGTTTTCTGCTGTTTCCATTGATATTTCTGTTTTATAGTTAGTATTCTGAATTTCTACTGGGGGAGTTAAGCCCATACTTCGCCCCATGTGAGTCCTGCATCAGCAAAGCTGTTGGCTTTAACTCCTCCCCGGCAGACCCGGACGGGCGATAATTCCTTTCAGCCCCTTTAACTCCTGCAAGTTCCGGTTTTTCAAGCCTTGAACGAGTCCTTCTTGGCAGCTTATGCCCCATGTGCCGTTTGCGATGCGTGCGAATGCCTTCGGAAACTTTGGGGTAGGGCGGCACAAAGATATGATATTATTTGCAATATGGAAAGCGCCTTTCTTCCGTTCGGAAAATGAGGGTGATAAAAAATGAGTTTATAGTGCTCTTTCCTTACGATTATTTAGTTATCCTGCATTTTTTTCTTCATTTTGTTTGGAAATAATAAAAAAGCACTTACCTTTGCGGCATATTAAAAAAACAGAAGAAGATTAAAAGAGATAATTGTTATGAATTTGCATACATCTATTATTAACCTGGCAGTCCTGCACATTATTCGCGTCGTGGTCGTGGCATCAAGAGCGTGAGAAAGGTTTGTGTATGTATATTCGTACGTTGATAATGATTTAGTAAGCCTTTCTCATTCGGATGAGAGAGGCTTTTTAGTTTTAAAAGCATCAGGAGCGATATGAAACATCAGTTACGCAGTTCGTTCAGCACGCAGGGGCGCCGCATGGCGGGAGCACGTGCATTGTGGGTGGCCAATGGCATGAAGCGTGAGCAGATGGGTAAGCCCATTATTGCCATCGTCAATTCGTTTACGCAGTTTGTTCCGGGGCATGTCCACCTGCACGAGATAGGGCAGTACGTCAAGGAAGAGATTGAAAAACTGGGCTGCTTTGCCGCCGAATTCAATACCATTGCCATCGACGACGGCATTGCCATGGGTCACGACGGCATGCTTTATTCCCTGCCTTCGCGCGACATCATTGCCGACAGCGTGGAGTACATGGTCAATGCCCACAAGGCCGATGCCATGGTCTGCATCAGCAATTGCGACAAGATAACGCCGGGCATGCTGATGGCCGCCATGCGTCTGAACATTCCTACCGTCTTCGTTTCGGGCGGACCGATGGAGGCCGGCGAGTGGAAAGGGCAGCACCTCGACCTGATTGATGCCATGATTAAGTCGGCCGATACGACGGTGAGCGACGAGGATGTAGCCAAGATAGAGCAACATGCCTGCCCCACGTGCGGATGCTGTTCGGGTATGTTTACCGCCAATTCGATGAACTGTCTGAACGAAGCCATCGGACTGGCTCTGCCGGGTAACGGAACAATTGTGGCTACACACGAGAATCGTCGGAAACTGTTCAAGGACGCTGCCAAACTGATTGTAGAGAACGCTTACAAATACTACGAGGAGGGCGACGAGAGCGTACTTCCCCGCAGCATCGCCACCCGCCAGGCTTTCCTCAACGCCATGACGCTGGACATCGCCATGGGAGGTTCTACCAATACGGTGCTTCACCTGCTGGCCGTAGCCCACGAGGCGGGAGCCGACTTCAAGATGGAAGACATCGACATGCTGTCGCGCAAGACGCCTTGTCTGTGTAAGGTTGCTCCGAACACGCAGAAATATCACGTGCAGGACGTGAACCGTGCAGGCGGCATCGTAGCCATCATGGCCGAACTGGCTAAAGGAGGACTGGTAGATACCCGTGTGAAGCGCGTAGACGGCATGACGCTGGCCGAAGAGATTGACCAGTACTGCATCACCAGTCCCAACGTCTGCAAGAAGGCGCAGAAAAAATATGCCAGCGCCCCCGGCGGCAAGTTCAACCTGAAGCTGGGTTCGCAGGATGCTTATTACAAAGAGTTCGATACTGACCGTGCCAACGGTTGCATCCGCGACTTGGAGCACGCTTACAGCAAGGACGGCGGACTGGCCGTACTGAAAGGCAACATTGCCCAGGACGGTTGTGTAGTGAAGACCGCCGGAGTGGACGAAAGCATCTGGAAGTTTACCGGTCCTGCCAAGGTGTTTGACTCGCAGGAAGCTGCTTGTGAAGGCATCCTGGACGGTAAAGTACAGAGCGGCGACGTAGTGGTTATCACCCACGAAGGTCCTAAGGGTGGTCCGGGCATGCAAGAGATGCTTTATCCTACCTCCTACATCAAGTCGCGCCACTTGGGCAAGGAATGTGCCCTTATTACCGACGGACGCTTCAGTGGCGGTACGTCGGGCCTGAGCATCGGTCACATCTCGCCCGAAGCGGCTGCCGGCGGCAACATCGGCAAGCTGGTGGATGGCGACATCATCGAAATAGATATTCCCAACCGCACCATTAACGTGAAGTTGAGCGACGAGGAACTGGCTGCCCGCCCCATGACGCCCGTCACCCGCAACCGCGAAGTGTCCAAGGCGCTGAAGGCTTACGCCAGTCTGGTAAGCTCGGCAGATAAAGGAGCGGTAAGACTGATATGAGAAAAATGAAGAATGAAGAACGAAGAATGAAGAATTTTGGTGGTTCTTCACTAATAAAGAATTTCTTCATTCTTCATTCTTCATTCATCATTCTTCATTAAAAAGTATTCTTAATTCTTCATTCTTAATTCTTCATTTTAAAGATGAAAGATACAATTACAGGCGCAGAAGCCCTGATGCGTTCGCTGGAACACGAAGGGGTGCAGACAATATTCGGTTATCCGGGTGGAAGCATCATGCCGGTATTCGATGCCTTATACGACCACCGGAAGACGTTGAACCACATTCTGGTACGCCACGAACAGGGAGCCACACACGCCGCACAGGGCTTTGCCCGCGTGTCGGGCGAGGTAGGTGTCTGCCTGGTGACCAGCGGCCCCGGAGCCACCAATACCATCACCGGCATTGCCGACGCCATGATAGACAGCACGCCCATTGTGGTGATTGCCGGACAGGTGGGTACGGGCTTCCTCGGTACGGATGCTTTTCAGGAAGTCGATCTGGTAGGCATCACACAACCTATCACCAAGTGGAGCTACCAGATTCGCCGGGCCGAAGATGTGGCTTGGGCTGTGGCACGCGCCTTCTACATAGCACGCAGCGGACGTCCCGGTCCCGTAGTGCTCGACTTTGCCAAGAACGCCCAGGTGGACAAGACGGAGTATGCGCTGGCAACGGTCGACTTCATCCGTAGCTACCAGCCGGTGCCCGATATGGACATGGAAGCCGTCCGCCAGGCTGCCGACCTCATCAACGCTGCCCAGCGTCCGTTGGTGCTTGTTGGTCAGGGTGTGGAGTTGGGAAATGCACAGGCCGAGTTGCTGGCTTTCATCGAAAAGGCCGGACTGCCTGCCGGACGCACTCTGTTGGGACTGTCGGCTTTGCCTTCCGACCATCCGCTGAACAAAGGCATGCTGGGTATGCACGGCAATCTGGGGCCGAACATCAATACCAACAAGTGCGACGTGCTGATAGCCGTAGGCATGCGCTTCGACGACCGTGTGACGGGCAACGTGGCTACTTATGCTCCACAGGCCAAAATCATTCATTTCGATATCGACCCTGCCGAGATAGACAAGAACATCAAGACCGATGTAGCTGTGCTGGGCAACTGCAAAGAGACATTGCCCGCCGTTACCGAACTGCTGAAACCGGCCACGCACCAGGAGTGGCTCGACAGTTTCCGTACCTACGAAGAAGTAGAGGAAGAGAAGGTCATCCGTCCCGAACTGTGCCGCACTACCCGCGAACTGAGCATGGGCGAAGTGGTACGTGCCGTGAGCGAGGCAACCCATAACGATGCTATCCTGGTGACCGACGTCGGCCAGAACCAGATGATGTCGGCCCGTTACTTCAAGTACACCCGTCCGCGCAGCATTGTCACTTCCGGCGGATTGGGCACGATGGGCTTCGGCCTTCCTGCCGCCATCGGTGCCACGTTCGGACGCCCCGACCGCACGGTTTGTGTCTTCATGGGCGACGGCGGCTTGCAGATGAACCTGCAGGAACTGGGCACGGTGATGGAACAAAAAGCACCTGTCAAGATGATTCTGTTGAACAATAACTACCTGGGCAACGTTCGTCAGTGGCAGGCCATGTTCTTCAACCGCCGTTACTCGTTCACGCCCATGCTGAACCCCGACTATATGCAGATAGCCGCGGCCTACGGCATTCCTTCGCGCCGTGTGATGGAGCGTTCGGAACTGGCCGATGCTATCCGTGAGATGCTGGCAACCGACGGTCCGTTCCTGCTCGAGACCTGTGTGGAAGAAGAAGGCAACGTGATGCCGATGACGCCTCCGGGCGGTTCGGTGAATCAGATGCTGTTGGAATGTTGAAAATCAGATACGAGTAGACCGGTAGACGAGTTGACAAGGCTTCAGGTTACAAGGCATCTCTTCGTCTCCTTGTCAACTTGTTAACTCGTTAACTTGTCAACTAAAAAATAAAGAATTATGACTGAAAAGACATTATATACCATCATCGTCCATTCGGAGAACATCGCCGGCTTGCTCAACCAGGTGACGGCTGTGTTCACCCGCAGGCAAATCAATATCGAGAGCCTGAACGTGTCCGCTTCTTCCATACAGGGCGTACATAAGTACACCATCACCGCCTGGACGGACAAGGACACCATCGAGAAGGTGACTAAGCAGATAACCAAGAAGATGGACGTGCTGCAGGCGCACTATTTCACCGACGATGAAATCTACCAGCACGAGATTGCCCTCTACAAGATAACGACTCCCGCGCTGGAGCAGACCCCCGAGGTGTCCAAGGTCATCCGCAAGAACCATGCCCGCATTGTGGAGGTGAACCCGGTGTTCTCCATTGTCGAACTGAACGGCATGAGCGACGACATCACCCACCTTTATCAGGAGTTGCAGGCTTTCGGCTGCGTGCTTCAGTTCGTGCGTTCGGGCCGTGTGGCCATCACCACCAGCTGCTTCGAGCGGGTGAACGAATATCTGGCCGAACGTGAGGCAAAGTATCTGAAGAGTAAAGAAGATATGAGTAGACAAGTTAACGAGTAGACGAGTTGACGAGTTGACAAGTAGACGAGTTGACAAGTAGACGAGTTGACAAGTTAACAAGTTGACAAGTAGACGAGTTGACAAGTAGACGAGTTGACAAGTAGACGAGTTGACGAGTTGACAAGTAGACGAGTTGACAAGTAAACGAGTTAACAAGTTGACAAGTAATGAGTCCCTTTTCCCCCTCGTGGCCTCGTTAACTTGTCCCCTCGTCAACTAAACTTAAAAACTAAAAAACTTAAAAACTAACAATCCTCGAACCTATGGACAACAAGATAGGAACCTATAATTTCGTAGCCGAGCCTTTTCACGTGGACTTTACGGGCAGGCTGACGCTGGGTGTATTGGGCAACCACCTGCTGAACTGTGCAGGCTTTCATGCCACCGAACGCGGTTTCGGCATGGCTACACTGAACGAGGAAAACTATACGTGGGTATTGTCCCGACTGGCTATCGAGATGGAC
Source organism: uncultured Bacteroides sp. (assembly GCF_949298305.1). Classification (GTDB taxonomy): domain Bacteria; phylum Bacteroidota; class Bacteroidia; order Bacteroidales; family Bacteroidaceae; genus Bacteroides. Next base: position 16,759 of record NZ_CASFWU010000080.1, read on the forward strand.
GAGATGCCCTATCAGTACGAGACTTTTTCGGTGCAGACGTGGGTGGAGAACGTCTATCGCCTCTTCACCGACCGTAACTTTGCCATTGTCGGCAAGGACGGGCGCAAGATTGGTTATGCCCGGTCCGTATGGGCCATGATCAGCATGCAGACGCGCAAACCCATCGACCTGATGGCCATGCACGACGGCAGCATTGTGGACTATGTGTGCGACGAGCCTTGCCCCATTGCGAAGCCTTCGCGCATCAAAATCACCGCTACGGAGCCAGTGTCTACGCTGAAGGCCAGGTATAGCGACATCGACGTGAACGGCCATGTGAACAGCATCCGTTACATCGAGCACATCCTCGACCTCTTCCCGCTGGAGAAGTACCGTGCGGAGCGCATTCGTCGTTTCGAGATGGCCTACGTGGCCGAAAGCTACTACGGCGACGAACTTTCTTTCTATCTGGACGATGACGGCAACGGCGTCTACGGTGTGGAAGTGAAGAAGAACGGCGGTGAGACGGTCTGCCGGGCGAAAGTGGAGTTTGAGCAGTTGACAAGTTGACAAGAATACAAGTTGACGAGGACATGCCTTGTTGCCTGTAGCCTTGTCCACTTGTTCACTAAAATAGATAAACTAAAATATTAACCAGGCGAAAGCCACAAATAAAAACTAAAACAAAAATGGCACAATTGAATTTTGGCGGTGTTATCGAGAATGTGATGACCCGCGAAGAATTTCCTTTGGAGAAAGCACGTGAGATTTTGAAAGACGAAACCATCGCAGTAATCGGATATGGCGTACAGGGACCGGGCCAGGCCTGTAACCTGCGCGACAACGGTTTCAACGTCATCGTTGGCCAGCGTCCGGGCAAGACCTTCGAGAAGGCGATTGCCGACGGATGGGTACCGGGCGAAACCCTGTTCGGTATCGAAGAAGCAGCCGAAAAAGGTACCATCGTGATGTGTCTGCTTTCCGACGCAGCTGTTATGTCGGTATGGCCTTCGCTGAAGCCGCACCTCACAGCCGGCAAAGCTCTCTATTTCTCACACGGCTTCGCCATCACTTGGAGCGACCGCACGGGTGTAGTTCCTCCCAAGGATATTGACGTCATCATGGTAGCTCCGAAGGGCTCGGGTACTTCACTCCGCACCATGTTCCTCGAAGGCCGCGGACTGAACTCTTCTTATGCCATCTATCAGGACGCTACGGGCAAGGCTATGGACCGCACGCTGGCACTGGGCATCGGCATCGGTTCCGGCTATCTGTTCGAGACCACTTTCCAGCGCGAGGCCACTTCCGACCTTACCGGCGAGCGCGGTTCGCTGATGGGCGCTATCCAGGGTCTGTTGCTGGCACAGTACGAAGTGCTGCGTGAGAACGGCCACACGCCTTCCGAAGCCTTCAACGAAACGGTTGAGGAACTGACCCAGTCGTTGATGCCCCTCTTCGCCAAGAACGGCATGGACTGGATGTATGCCAACTGCTCCACTACCGCACAGCGTGGTGCCCTCGACTGGATGGGCCCGTTCCACGATGCCATCAAGCCCGTGGTTCAGAAGTTGTACGAGAGCGTGAAGTGTGGTAACGAAGCTCAGATTTCCATCGACAGCAACTCACAGCCCGACTACCGTGAAAAGCTGAATGCCGAGCTGAAGGCTCTGCGCGAAAGCGAAATGTGGCAGACTGCCGTTACGGTACGCAAGCTCCGTCCGGAAAACAACTGAATCATCTTCGTTTGAAGAAACCTCAGGGAGTGTCCCGGCCTGCGTTGCACGGCTGGGGCACTCCTTGTTTTTATGGGGGAAACATTTCGGGTGTTGGAAATAATTTCTTTAATTTGTAGG
>NZ_CASFWU010000081.1 GCF_949298305.1 uncultured Bacteroides sp.
CTGCATGGCGCAGGAGGGTGTGCCGGGCCTGTTCTGCGTGCCGGCAGGCGGGCGGCGGGCGGGCGGTTTGCGGGCCTGCCGCCCGGCGTCCGTCCGGCCTGGCGCGGGGGCGGGCCGGAGGGTCTTTCAGTCCGCCGGCAGCCCGTCGGCTCCGTCGGCGGTGTAGTGCAGCAGGGTGTGGCCGAATGCCTTGTCCGTTTCGCAGGGCAGGTGGGGGGGCATGACGGGCGCCTCCACGCCTGCGTGCAGCATCAGCGGGCTGCGTTCGATGAAGGCTTCGTCCCAGAGGCGGGCGTCGATGAACGACTGCAGCAGCCGGCTGCCGCCCTCGACCAGCAGCGACTGGAGCCCGCGTGCGTAGAGGGCTTCGAGCACCTGCGGGAGCACTTCGCGGCCGTAGTCCACGGTGATGTATTCCACCTGCGGCCTTGCCTCCCGGGGCTGTTGTCCGGCGGTGAAGACCAGTGTGGGCGCGCTGCCGTCCAGCAGGTGCAGCGTGGGGGGCAGCGTCAGGCCGCGGTCCAGGACGACGCGCACGGGCTGCGGCCCGTACCAGCGGCGCACGGTCAGCGAGGGGTTGTCCAGCAGGGCGGTGCGGGTGCCCACCATGATGGCGCTGTGCTCGGCCCGCTTCTTGTGGACGAGCATGGCCGTCAGCGGGTTGGAGAGCACCACGGGGCTGCCTTCCCGGCGGGCGATGTCCAGATAGCCGTCGGCCGACTGGGCCCACTTCAGCGTGACGTAGGGACGGCGGCGGGTGTGGAAGGTGACGAAGCGTCGGATGAGCGCCTTGCATTCGGCCTCCAGCACGCCCACCTTGACTTCGCGGCCTGCGTCCAGCAGCTTGCGGATGCCCCGTCCGGCCACCTTGGCAAAGGGGTCCTGGCAGCCGATGACGATGCGCGGTATCTGCTTCTCCACAATCAGGTCGGCGCAGGGGGGCGTCTTGCCGTAGTGGGCGCAGGGCTCCAGGCTGACGTAGAGGGTGGAGCGTTGCAGCAGCGCGGGGTTCGCGACGGAGCGGATGGCGTTCACCTCGGCGTGCGCCTCGCCGCAGCGGACGTGGTAGCCTTCGCCTATAATCTGCCCGTCGCAGACGATGACTGCCCCCACCATGGGGTTGGGGGCGGTGTTGCAGCGCCCGTTGCGTGCCAGCTCGATGCAGCGCCGCATGTATTTTTCTTCTTCCATGTCGTTAGCAATTTTTCAGTCTTTGCGGTATTTTTAAAAATAAATGTTTATTTTTGCAGCTCGTAAAACGAACTCTCAATGAATGTAAGTAGCTCCGACGTCAGGCAAATGTTGCGCGAATGCTATTCTGCACCAGAGGCTTCCGCCCTTGCCCGGATTGTCTGTTGCGAGATGCTGGGGCAAAGCCCGACGGACTTTTACCTGGGCAAAGATATGATTTTATCCGCAAACGGTGAACGGGAATTGCAAAGCATTCTTGCGCGCCTGCGCAATTTTGAGCCGATTCAGTACGTGCAGGGCTTCGCCCGTTTCCTGGGGCGGCCGTTCAAGGTGTGCCCGGGTGTGCTGGTGCCCCGTCCCGAGACGGAGGAGCTGGTGGAGCGCATGCTGGAGGAGGTGAGGCCCGACGCCCGCATCCTGGACATAGGCACGGGCAGCGGTTGCATCGCCGTCAGCCTGTCTGTGGGCCTGCCTGCCGCGCAGGTGACGGCCTGGGACGTGTCCGAAGAGGCGCTGTCCGTGGCCCGCGCCAACAACGCCGCCCTTCACGCTTCGGTCGGCTTCGGCCGGGTTGACGTGCTGGCATACAGTCCCGTCGGGCCGGAGCGTTTTGACGTGATAGTCAGCAACCCGCCCTACGTCACCGAGTCCGAGAAGGCCGGGATGGAACGGAACGTGCTGGATTGGGAACCTTTTTCCGCTTTGTTTGTTCCTGATACAGACCCCCTCCGTTTCTACCGCCGCATTGCGGAGCTGGGCCGGACCCTGCTGGTTCCGGGCGGCAAGATTTATTTTGAAATTAACCGGGCTTTCGGTCCCGCAACCCGTGCCATGCTGCTGGGGCAGGGGTATGCCGAGGCCCACATCCTGAAAGATATTTCCGGCAATGACCGGTTTGTAATTGCAGAAAAATGACAGAAATTACAGAAACTGATGCCCTGAACAGGGTGGCTGCTTATTGTGCCTCTGCCGAACACTGCCGTGCGGAGGTTGTGGAGAAATTGCAGCGTTGGGGAATCCCCTACGCGGCCATCGACCGTATCGTAGACCGTCTGGTGGCGGAAAAATACATCGACGAAGAACGCTTCTGCCGCGCTTTTGTGCGCGACAAGTACCGCTTTGCCAAGTGGGGCAAGGTGAAGATAGGCGAGGCGCTCCAGCTGAAAAAAATCCCGCGCTTCACCTACTGGCCTTTCCTCAACGAGATAGACGAGGAGGAGTATCTCTCTATCCTTCAGGGCCTGCTGGCCACGAAGCGGAAGAGCGTGCGGGCCGAAAACGAATACGAGCTGAACAACAAGCTGGTCCGTTTCGCCCTGAGCCGCGGTTTCGAGATGAAAGATATACGCCGCTGCATCGACGTGCCGGACGAAAATGTGTGTGTAGATTGAAATTTATCCGTATTCTTTTTCCTAATGTCGTTCACTTTCTGTATTTTTGCGGCAAGATTAAAAAACAGTTGTTTGCTATGAAGACTTTGGAAAGATTGTTTGCAGAAAAGTTGCTGAAAATTAAAGCGATTAAACTACAACCGGCTAATCCTTTCACGTGGGCGTCCGGGTGGAAATCTCCTTTCTATTGCGATAACCGCAAGACCCTTTCTTATCCGTCCTTGCGCAACTTTGTGAAGGTGGAGATTACCCGCCTCATTCTGGAACGCTACGGACAGGTGGACGCTATCGCCGGCGTGGCAACGGGCGCCATTCCGCAGGGAGCTCTGGTGGCCGACGCGTTGAACCTGCCGTTTGTCTACGTGCGCTCTACTCCCAAAGATCATGGCTTGGAGAACTTGATTGAAGGCGAACTCCGTCCGGGCATGAAAGTGGTGGTGGTGGAAGACCTCATCTCTACCGGAGGAAGCAGTCTGAAGGCCGTGGAGGCCATCCGCCGCGACGGATGCGAGGTCATCGGCATGGTGGCCGCCTATACCTACGGTTTCCCCATTGCCGAAAAGGCGTTCAAGGACGCCAAGGTGCCCCTGGTTACGCTGACCAATTACGAAGCCGTACTGGACGTCGCCCTGCGTACGGGTTACGTCGAGGAGTCGGACATCGAGACTTTGAACGAGTGGCGCAAGGACCCCGCGCACTGGGATGCCGCCAAATGATGAAGCCCGCCTGTTGTTGCAGACCCTGTATAGAGCATATTATATAATGTAAGACAAAAGAGCCGTTCGGACAGTCCCTGCCCGGACAGTTCTTTTTTGTCTTTTAAAAAGACCGACGAGTGTATGATAAAATTTGAAAGTAGCGTGAAGATGGTGCCCGCTTCGCAGGAGGCGGTGTACGAGAAACTGTCCGACCTGAACAACCTGGAGAAAGTGAAGGACCGCCTGCCGCAGGACAAGGTGAAGAACCTGAGCTTCGATGCCGAAAGCCTCTCGATGGAAGTGGACCCCGTGGGCAAGGTGACCCTGCAGATTGTGGAAAAGGAGCCCTGCAAGTGCATCAAGTTCGGCACTACCACGTCGCCCCTCCCCTTCAACCTGTGGATACAGATACTGCCCGTCACCGATACGGAGTGCAAGATGAAACTGACCATCGGGCTGGAACTGAATCCCTTCATGAAGGCCATGGTGCAGAAACCCTTGCAGGAAGGCATCGAAAAGATGGCCGGCATGCTGGCCATGATACCCTATTGAGAAACATGAATGCAATCCGGAATAACTGAATAAACAACGAATATGGCTCAGAAACTTTGGGAGAAAAACGTTCAGGTCAACAAGGACATTGAACGCTTCACGGTGGGACGCGACCGTGAGATGGACCTCTACCTGGCCAAGCACGACGTGCTGGGCTCCATGGCACACATCACCATGCTCCAGACCATCGGCCTGCTCACCGCAGAAGAGCTGGAACAGCTGCTTGCCGAACTGAAGAACATTTACGCCGCCGCCGAGCGGGGCGAGTTTGTGATAGAGGACGGAGTGGAAGACGTACACTCGCAGGTGGAGCTGATGCTGACCCGCCGGCTGGGCGACGTGGGCAAGAAGATACACAGCGGCCGCTCGCGCAACGACCAGGTGCTGCTCGACCTGAAACTCTTCACCCGCGCGCAGATAAAGGAGATTGCCGAGGCCGTGGAACAGCTGTTCCGGGCCCTCATCGCGCAGAGCGAGCGCTACAAGGACGTGCTCATGCCCGGCTACACGCACCTGCAGATAGCCATGCCCTCTTCCTTCGGGCTGTGGTTCGGCGCCTACGCCGAGAGCCTGGTGGACGACATGATGTTCCTGCAGGCCGCCTTCAGGATGTGCAACCGCAACCCGCTCGGCTCCGCCGCGGGCTATGGCTCCTCCTTCCCCCTGAACCGCACCCTCACCACCCGGCTGCTGGGCTTCGACTCCATGAACTACAACGTGGTCTACGCCCAGATGGGGCGCGGAAAGATGGAGCGCAACGTGGCCTTCGCCCTGGCCAGCATCGCGGGCACCGTGTCCAAGCTGGCCTTCGACGCCTGCCTGTTCAACAGCCAGAACTTCGGCTTCGTCAAGCTGCCCGACGAGTGTACGACCGGCTCCAGCATCATGCCCCACAAGAAGAATCCCGACGTGTTTGAACTGACGCGCGCCAAATGCAACAAGCTGCAGGCTCTGCCGCAGCAAATCATGATGATAGCCAACAACCTGCCGTCCGGCTACTTCCGCGACCTGCAGATTATCAAGGAAGTCTTCCTGCCCGCCTTCCAGGAACTGAAGGACTGCCTCCAGATGACGACCTACATCGTGAACGAAATCAAGGTGAACGAACACATCCTCGACGACGACAAGTACCTGTACATCTTCAGCGTGGAGGAGGTGAACCGCCTGGCCCGCGAAGGAATGCCCTTCCGCGACGCATATAAGAAGGTGGGGCTGGACATTGAGGCCGGCCGCTTCACCCACGACAAGCAGGTGCACCACACCCACGAAGGCAGCATCGGCAACCTCTGCAACGACCGCATCGAGGCCCTGATGCGCGACGTGGTGGAGGGCTTCAACTTCTCCGTCATGGAGCAGGCCGAACAGGCGTTGCTGGGACGTTGAGAAGGGTGGAAGTGCCGCCCGCCATTCCTGCAGACTGAATGCGGACGGCACTTCCCGCTTACTTTTCTTATGAAAAAGTTTGGCTGTAAAGCTGAAACTGCTTATCTTTGCACCCGTTCTTTCGGACAGATTCTGCGGAAATAGCTCAGTTGGTAGAGCACAACCTTGCCAAGGTTGGGGTCGCGAGTTCGAGTCTCGTTTTCCGCTCCAGTAGAATGGATGCTCGAATGGTGGAATCGGTAGACACGAGGGACTTAAAATCCCTTGGCCATTGCGGCTGTGCGGGTTCAAGTCCCGCTTCGAGTACGGATAATGACGCTGATTGCCTGACAAAGGCAGTCGGCGTTTTTTTTGTAGGTCCGGCATCGTCGTTGGCCGGCGGGGCTGCGGGTGCGGGCGCCTGAGAGGTTGGGGTAGGGGCAATAAAAAAGACCGCACTGGGCGGTCTTTGCTTTATTGAGTTGCGGAGGCCTGACTCGAACAGACGACCTTTGGGTTATGAGCCCAACGAGCTACCAACTGCTCCACTCCGCGATATTTCTGTTTTGCGAGTGCAAAGGTAGGGCTTTTTTTGTAAACTGCAAACATTTTACCCGATATTTTTTCGTCGGGTGCTTGTTTTTGCCGATTCTTTCCTGTTGCCACCTCGTTGCCTTTATTCCCTCCGGCCGTCGGTTTGTTAATAAAATGTTTATTTTCTTGTAAGATATGCAGAAATGTCTTACTTTTGCTCAACTTATTCAATAATGTGCAATTAGGATATGACCGTTTCGAAGACAAGAGCCAAATTAGTGGATGTGGCACGACAGCTTTTCGCAAAGATGGGCGTGGAGAACACCACTATGAACGACATTGCCCTCGCTTCCAAGAAAGGCAGGCGTACGCTGTACACCTACTTCAAGAGCAAGGAGGACATTTACCTGGCTGTCGTAGAAACGGAACTCGACATCCTGTCGGACATGATGAAGCGCGTGACGGAGAAGCCCGTCTCGCCCGACGAGAAACTGATTGAGATGATTTACACCCATCTGGATGCGGTGAAGGAGGTGGTCTTCCGCAACGGTACGCTGCGTGCCAACTTCTTCCGCGACATCTGGCGGGTGGAGAAGGTGCGCAAGCGCTTCGACGCTACCGAGATTCAGCTCTTCAAGGAAGTGCTGAGCGAGGGCATGGCGAAGGGCGTGTTCGAGATTGACGACCTGGACATGACGGCCGAAATCATCCACTACTCCGTGAAGGGCATTGAGGCGCCCTACATACGCGGACACGTGGGGGCGCACCTGGACGACGACACACGGGACAAGTACGTCACCCGTCTTGTCCTGGGCGCTCTGGGTAAGAAGAAAGAACTGACTAACCAATAAATAAAAGTAAAGAACATTATGGGATTATTGACAGGAAAGACTGCTATCGTGACCGGTGCGGCACGAGGCATCGGCAAGGCCATCGCCTTGAAGTTCGCTAAAGAAGGAGCCAACATCGCGTTTACCGACCTGGTGATTGACGAAAATGCGGAAGCCACCGCAAAGGAAATTGAGGCGCTGGGCGTGAAGGCCAAAGGATATGCATCCAACGCAGCCAACTTTGAAGACACCGCCAAGGTGGTGGAAGCCATCCACGCAGACTTCGGCCGCATCGACATCCTGGTGAACAATGCCGGCATCACGCGCGACGGACTGATGATGCGCATGAGCGAGCAGCAGTGGGACATGGTCATCAACGTGAACCTGAAGTCCGCTTTCAACTTCATCCATGCCTGCACCCCCATCATGATGCGCCAGAAGGCCGGAAGCATCATCAACATGGCTTCCGTGGTCGGTGTACACGGCAACGCAGGGCAGGCCAACTACTCGGCTTCCAAGGCCGGCATGATTGCCCTGGCCAAGTCCATCGCTCAGGAATTGGGTTCGCGCGGCATCCGTGCCAACGCCATCGCTCCGGGCTTCATCATGACAGCCATGACCGACGCCCTCTCTGACGAGGTGAAGGCCGAATGGTGCAAGAAGATTCCTCTGCGCCGCGGCGGTACGCCCGAAGATGTGGCAGACGTGGCTACCTTCCTGGCTTCGGACATGTCGTCCTACGTTTCAGGCCAGGTTATCCAGGTAGACGGTGGTATGAACATGTAATCAGCGTGAAATGACTGTCGTTTACGAAGACAATCATATCATCATTGTCAACAAGACCGCTTCCGAGATTGTCCAGGGAGACAAGACGGGCGATACGCCGCTTTCGGAGACCGTAAAACAGTATCTGAAGGAGAAGTATCAGAAACCCGGCAACGTCTTCATCGGTGTCACCCACCGGCTGGACCGCCCCGTGAGCGGTCTTGTCGTGTTTGCCAAGACCAGCAAGGCCCTCTCGCGGCTGAACGAGATGTTCAAGAACGGCGAGGTGAAGAAGACCTACTGGGCCGTGGTGAAGAACGAGCCGCCCCAATTGGAGGGCGACCTGGTTCACTACCTGGTGCGCAACGAGAAGCAGAACAAGAGCTATGCCTACGACACGGAGAAGCCCGGCAGCAAGCGCGCCGAGCTGCACTACCGCCTCATCGGCCGCTCGCAGAACTACTTCCTGCTGGAAGTGGACCTGAAGACGGGCCGCCACCACCAGATACGCTGCCAGCTGGCCAAGATGGGTTGTCCCATCAAGGGCGACCTGAAATACGGCTCCCCCCGCTCCAACCCCGACGGCAGCATCTGCCTGCACGCCCGCCGCGTCCGCTTCGTCCACCCTGTCTCCAAGTTGCCGATAGAGGTGGAGGCTCCCGTCCCCGCCACTACGCTGTGGCAGGAGTTCAGGATGCTGTAAGTGTCTTGACGCCCTGTTTTGAACGGGCTCAGAGGACGTACCCATGCAGGAATCCAAACTTATTCAGGCACGGAATGGCACGGAACTCAGACAGACAGTACGAACTGTCTCTGATGAATCCGTGCATTCCGTGCCTGAATCATAAGTGCGCTGCCCCTGCGGGGACTCGCCCTCCCGCCGCGTTTACAGATTTGCCTCGGCCACTACCTGTCCGTCGAACAGGTTGATGATGCGGTCGGCAAAGCCGGCGTCGTGCTGCGAGTGCGTCACCATGACGATGGTCGTGCCTTCCTTGTTCAGTTCCTTCAGCAGGTCCATCACTTCCTTGCCGTTCTTCGAGTCGAGGTTACCGGTCGGTTCGTCCGCCAGAATCAGTTTCGGGTTGGCCACCACGGCGCGGGCAATGGCCACACGCTGCTGCTGACCGCCGGAGAGCTGCTGCGGGAAGTGCTTGGCGCGGTGGCTGATGGCCATGCGCTCCATCGCCTGCTCGATGCGCTGCTTGCGTTCGCTGGCAGGCACGCCCATGTAGAGCAGGGGCAGCTCGATGTTCTCATACACGTTCAGCTCATCAATCAGGTTAAAACTCTGGAAGACGAAGCCGATGACACCCTTGCGCAGGCTGGTGCGCTGTGCCTCGGTGTATTTCGATACTTCCGTTCCGTTCAGGTAATATTCGCCTGCCGTGGGGTTATCCAGCAATCCAAGTATGTTGAGCAGGGTGGACTTGCCGCAACCCGACGGTCCCATGATAGCTACAAATTCGCCTTCGTTCACTTCGATATTCACATTGTTCAGTGCCAATGTCTGTACTTCTTCCGTACGGAAGATCTTCTGCAAATTTACAGTCTTAATCATAATCTTTCAGTTTTAATGTCTTTCCCATTTAATGGGAAAAGACGGGTTAAATATACAGTTAATTTTATAATTAGTTCTTTTTTTTCAGCCGTTAGAGGGAGTTAAAGGGAGTTATCCCTCCGCTTTGCTCCGTTCAAGGAGTTAAAGGCCGATAGCCCCGGTAGCAGGTTTGGCAGCATAGTATCGGCTTCCAACTCCCCAGCCTGCTTTGGCGGGCGATAACTCCCTCTAACTCCCTTTACCTTCTTATCATATCATTACTCCCTCTTCACCACTTCCGCCGGATTCTCATTGGCTGCCCGCCACACGGAGCGGCCGATGCAGAGGGAAATCAGCAACGCCATGACAGCAAAGATACCGACATAAATCCACCAGGCGATGGGAGTCTGCTCCACATAACGTTCCAGCCAGTGCCTCATCAGCACATAGCCCACGGGAAACGCCACGATGGAAGCACCCGACAGGAGCAGCAAATGTTCGCGAACGAAAAGGGCGAGTATATCTGCCACCCGTGCACCGTTCACCCGACGAATCGCTATTTCCTTGCGCCGGCGCTCGCAGGCCAGAACGATGTGCGAATACAGGCCGAACAGCGAAATAAGCACACACACCAGCGAGACGAACACCAGCAGGCGCGACAAGGCGTGTTCGGACGTGAGATACTCATCATAGACATCATTGGCCGTACGCAAAGGCGTATCCATCCACTGCGACATGTGTTCGGCCGCCCAGTCGTTGTAGAAGGCTTTCAGGTCATCGGCATAGCTTTCGTCAAACCTGATAACCATATTTCCACCGGTCCTTACCCCCAGGGCGTTGTTCCGTCCCACCAGCATCATGGGTCTCACCGGCACGGTGGGCGACGTGGTATGGACATCCTTGAAGACTCCCGTCACCGTAAACCGCCCGGCCTTCTTGCCCACGGGGTCGGCCCAGCCCAGGGCTTTTGCCGCCGTTTCGTTGATGACAATTTCGTTGGGCTCATCGAACAGGCAATCTCCTGCCAGCAGACGGATGCCATAGAAATCCATGAAATCCCGGTCGCGGTCTATGAACAGCATTTCTATCGGTTCACTGTCAGCCGCTTTCCCTTCCCACTCCGTCAGCCGTATGGACGCACCTCCGTAATCGGGCAACAAGGAATACATGTCCTCCTGCACCTCGTGAACGTAAGGCAACTCGCGCAGGTCGTGAATGATTTGCGGATTGCTGAAGAGGGACGTAGCTTTGCCGTCGCGTTCGAACCCGATGTCCGTATGCTTCAGGTAATGCAGTTGCAGGAACAGGACGGACAGGGCGAACAGCATCATCAGAGTGAAAAATAGCTGGATGCCGATGCCCCATTGATGGATGCCGATGCCCCTTCCGCCCAGACGGGCATTGCCCTGCAACACCGTCACCAGCGACCGGCGGGTGTAACGGGCGATGAGGAAAGCAGCCAGCAACAGCGACACGATGAGTATCAGCACAAAATAACCTGCCGCCGATGTCATCACTCCCTCTGTAACTTGTGACAGTTCGCAGAACTTGGGTTCGGTCCATTCGATAAATACCATGCCTAAGAAGCCGCTTGCCAGCATCAGCACCGTCAGTTCTGTGCCAAACAGGAGAGACAGTCCCGCCTTCGAAGAGCCGCAGACCACGCGAAGTCCCAACTCGCGGGTACGGATGCGGATGCGCGTCACCATGAGCGAGAAGTAATTGATGAGCGCCATAAAGACAACCCCTGCGCCCACAGCCGCAAACAACTGTATGTAGGTCAGCGCAATGCTGTTTTCGTCCTTCAGCAGTGTGTAGCGACAGCGGGTCAGTTTCTCCTGCCGCAGCCCTTTGACCAAAACACCGCCATCGGGGTTAAAGTCATGTTCCTCCAGCTTTCCGGCAAATGCCTTCGCATCCACGCCTTCCCTGAGGCGGAGGCACACGGTGAAGATGTTGACGTTCCAGGCCATATCATCCTTTCCCACTCCTCCCATGATGTCATACCGGATGTTGGAGTGTTCTCCCCAGCCGGTAATCAAGGCCGTTATTTTCTGCTCGTCGCGTCCCATCTTCAGGCTTTTCCCCAACACCTCACGGGTGCCGAACAGACTGAGCGCTGCCTCTTCCGTCAGTGCCACTTCGTCCGTGTTGTGCAGGAAGCTCCAGCTGCCTTCCAGCAGGCAGACGTCGAACATCCGTACAAAGGCGGTATCCGCCTCTATAAACTTCCGGGCAGACTCCCTGCCTTCCACTTCCACCAATACGGTCCGGTTGTTGAAAGCCGCCGCGTCCTCCACCTCGGGAAATGTCTCGCGAAGCGCTTCGCCCAAAGGGTAGGCCTGAAGCACCGAATATCCGTTCTTTGACAAGATGGAGTTCCCATAAACCATGTAAATCCGCTCGGCCCCCCGATGGAAGTCGTCGTAGGTCAGTTCGTACCTGATCCAAATCATCGACAGGGCGAAGCAGACGAACCCTGCCGCCAGCCCGACGGCACTCATCAGGCTCTGCACCTTGTACTTCAACAGGCTGCGGACAGCCACTTTCAGGTAGTGTAGTATCATGTTATTTTTTTTGTTTAGTTGACGAGGGGACAAGGCTTCAGACCACAAGGCCATATAACTCAAAGCAACTTGTCACCTTGTTTCCTCGTCAACTTGTTAACTAATTTACTCCCTCTTCATCACCTCCGCCGGATTGACCTGCGACGCACGGCGTATCTGCCACAGCACGGTGAGCAGGGCGATGGCGGCCACTGTCAGGCCCGCCACAAGGAAAATCCACAGCGAGAGCGGGGCATGGTGGGGGAAGTCCTCCATATAGCGGTGGATGGCGACGTAGGCAACGGCGGCCCCCGTCACGAAGGCGGCTCCCAGCAAGGCGAGGTACTTGCGCAGCAGCAGGCGGCAGATGTCGGCCACCTGTGCGCCGTGCACCTTGCGCAGGGCTATCTCGCGGTAGCGCTGGCGGATGTCGTAGAGCGACAGGCCGAACAGCCCCAGGCAGGAGATGACGATGGCTATCAGGGCAAAGGTGATGACGATGCGCGTCACCTTCCGGTCTTCCTCGTGCAGGCGGGCTATCTCGTCCGTGATGAACGAATACTCAAAGTCGCCCCGGCCCACAGCCTCCTGGTAGAGGTCGCTGAGGAAGGCGATGGCTTCCTTCCGCTTGCCGGGGGCGATGGAGAGGAACGTGAAGTCGCGCCAGCCGTTCTGATAAATGAAGACAACCGGCTGGTTTCCGCCCGACAAGTGGCCGGTGCGGAAGTCATCTACCACACCTATGATGTCGTAGGATGGAATCTTATTCCAGTCGTCACCCGAACGGTACCAGAAACGTTGGTTCGGCGTGACCTTCTCCGTCCGCCAGTCCCGGATGTGCAGGGCCTGGAGGAACGCCCGGTTGGCTATCAGCTTGTAGGCATATTTGTCCTCCTCTCCTTTCCATCCCCGGCCTTCCAGCAGCCGGAAACCGAAGAAATCCATGTATTCACGCGAGGCCCAGAGATAGCAAACCTCCACTTCCTGTCCGTCGTCCGTACGGAAGCGGGTATCCGGTTGCAGATTGTAGGGCGGGATGCCATAAGTCATTCCCGTAAACAAGGGTGACTCCCCGATGCGTTTTTCCAGCAGGGCAAAGGCAGCATTCTTCTTCTTCTTCATCTCCTGCTGTCTGATTTCCCAGTCGTTTGTGGCTGCCGGATTCTCTTTCCAGAACGGGCACTGAATGATGTCCTCCGTGCGGTAGCCCACGTCCGTATGCAGCAGTATGCAGCAAGAACTGCAAGTGGCGGCTCAGGTAGATGGCGGCTACCGTCAGGCAAAAAGCAATGACGTATTGCAGGAAGAGGAACACCGTGCGCGAACGGGTTGCCTTGCCTCCCATGCCCACCTGGCTGAGCGAACGCATAGGGGCGGCATGCGCATAGCGCCAGTAAGGCGGCAGCATGGTGAAGAGCGGCAGCAGGAACAGCACAGCCGCGGACAGCAGCAGGTCGAAGCGCAGGTCGCCCTGTACGGGAATGTCGAACCACGCGTCCACCAACCGCCGTGTCACCTCTACCAGCAGCCAGGCCAAAAAGACGACCGCCGCATTCAGGCAGACATTCTCCACATAAAGCTGGAGGAAAATCTGTCCCTTGCCGGCTCCTAATACCTTCTTCATGCCCAGTTCACGGCCCCGCTTCAGCATCACCACCGAATAGAGGTTCATGTAGTTGAGCAAGCCTACCAGCAGAATCAGCCCCACTACCAGTCCGAGCAGCCTGAGCACGTCCGGACGGCCCTGCGTTACCGAGTCGGCATAAGCAGACACCTGCCTGCTCAGGTAGAAGTCCTTGAGCGGAACAAGCTGGTAATAGACGGCCTGCTGACCATAGCATATCAGTTGCATGGGCGTGCGGTTGGCCTGGTTTATCTCGTTCCCGTCCTCGGGGCGATGCAGGCGTACCACTTCGTAGGCCACCCGGCTCCAGTCCTTCATCAGGTACACGGACAAGACGACATCGAACTGGAAAGAGGACTTCGTGGACGGTTCCTTCAGGATGCCTGCCACACGGACAGGCTTACCCGACGACGTGACCAGCTCCTTGCCCACCGCATGCTCGGTCCCGAATATCCGCAGGGCGGCCTGTGGCGTCAGCAGGGCTTCGTCGGGCTTCAGTTGC
>NZ_CASFWU010000082.1 GCF_949298305.1 uncultured Bacteroides sp.
TTGTATATCAACACTTTATGTTTTCACCTACCACCTCCCCCTTCGGGTACTCCTCCTTCCTGAAGGAGGAGAGTTTCAGATACCCTTGTTTTGACACACTCTCAGTCAGATATCATCACTTAGTTTTGCCCTCCTCACTCTTGGGGCTCAAGCGTTTTGCAGTGTAATGTGACAACGACCACATGGAGGGGCGGGGTCGGCCCGTCCGGATACACCCACGATGTAGGGACACACCACGGTGTGTCCGCCCGGTTTCATACGGGACATGTTC
This sequence comes from uncultured Bacteroides sp., assembly GCF_949298305.1. Taxonomy (GTDB): domain Bacteria; phylum Bacteroidota; class Bacteroidia; order Bacteroidales; family Bacteroidaceae; genus Bacteroides. The sequence continues at coordinate 272 of NZ_CASFWU010000082.1, forward strand.
GGATTGGCGTTCGTGGATGTGTATGCGGACGCATCCCCCCTGCCGTGCGGGAGACGTTGCGTGCAACGTCTCTACATCGTACGCGGTTTCGCAGATGCACACTGCGGCGGGGTTACATGTAGGGGCGGGGTCGGCCCGCCCGGATACACCCACAATGTAGGGACACACCACGGTGTGTCCGCCCGGTTTCATACGGGACATGTTCGGGGCGATATTCGTGGATGTGTATACGGACGCACCATGGTGCGTCCCTACAGGGTAAACCCAACATGTTCAATATACAGAGCGGAGTTCGTGTACGTCTCCATCCACGTTGGAGGAGACTGCCTCCGCATCAGTCCTCCATCAGCTTGCGATAGCGGACACGTTTGGGTTCCTCCTTGCCCAGGCGTTTCTGCTTGTTCTCTTCGTACTCCGAATATGAACCTTGGAAGAAGAACACGTTCGAGTCACCCTCGAAGGCCAGGATGTGCGTACAGATACGGTCCAGGAACCAACGGTCGTGGCTGATGACCACCGCACAACCGGCAAAGTCCTCCAGACCTTCCTCCAACGCACGAAGGGTGTTCACGTCGATATCGTTGGTGGGCTCGTCGAGCAACAGCACGTTGCCCTCTTCCTTCAGCGCCATGGCCAGGTGCAGGCGGTTACGCTCACCGCCGGAAAGCACACCGCAAAGCTTTTCCTGGTCGGCTCCCGAGAAGTTGAAGCGCGACAGGTAGGCACGGGCGTTGATGTCGCGGCCTCCCATGCGTATCAGTTCATTGCCGCCCGAGATAACCTGATAGACACTCTTGTTGGGGTCAATGTCCTTGTGCTGCTGGTCCACGTAGGCCACCTTCACGGTCTCGCCCACCTCAAACTCGCCCTTGTCGGCCTTCTCCAGTCCCATAATCAGGCGGAACAGCGTGGTCTTTCCGGCACCGTTCGGGCCGATGATACCCACGATACCGTTGGGCGGAAGCATGAAGTTCAGGTCGTCGAAGAGCAGCTTGTCGCCGTAAGCCTTGGCCACGTGCTTGGCCTCGATGACCTTGTTGCCCAGTCGGGGACCGTTGGGGATGAAGATTTCCAACTTCTCTTCTTTCTCCTTCACGTCCTCATTCAGCAACTTGTCGTAAGAGTTCAGACGGGCTTTTCCCTTCGCCTGTCGGGCCTTGGGCGCCATGCGCACCCACTCCAATTCACGCTCCAGCGTCTTGCGGCGCTTGCTGGCCGTCTTTTCCTCCATCTCCATGCGCTTGGTCTTCTGTTCCAGCCAGCTGGAGTAGTTGCCCTTCCAGGGGATGCCTTCGCCGCGGTCCAGCTCCAGAATCCATCCGGCCACGTGGTCCAGGAAGTAACGGTCGTGCGTCACGGCAATCACCGTACCCTCATACTGCTGCAGATGCTGCTCCAGCCAGTCGATGGACTCGGCATCCAGGTGGTTGGTAGGTTCATCCAGCAACAGTACATCGGGCTTCTGCAACAGCAGGCGGCAGAGAGCCACCCGGCGGCGTTCGCCTCCCGAGAGATGCTCTACGGACTGGTCCTCAGGCGGACAACGCAGCGCGTCCATGGCACGCTCCAGCTTGCTGTCCAGGTTCCAGGCATCGGTCGCGTCGATGATGTCCTGCAACTCAGCCTGGCGCGAAAACAGCTTCTCCATCTTTTCCGGGTCTTCATAGTACTCCGGCAGACCGAACTTCTGGTTGATATCCTCGTATTCCGTCAGCGCGTCCACAATGGGCTGCACGCCTTCCATCACCACTTCCTTCACCGTCTTGGTAGGATCCAGGTAAGGCTCCTGGGCCAGATAGCCTACCGTATATCCCGGTGAGAACACCACCTCGCCCTGATAGGACTTGTCCAGTCCGGCAATAATCTTCAGCAAGGTGGACTTACCCGAACCGTTCAGACCGATGATACCAATCTTCGCCCCATAGAAGAAGGAGAGATAGATGTTCTTCAGTACTTGTTTGTTATTCTGTTGGATGGTCTTGTTCAACCCGACCATCGAAAAAATGATTTTCTTATCGTCTACTGTTGGCATAGATTGTTATGATTAAATTTATAGGAGTTATAAGGAGTAAAAGGGAGTTATCGTCTGCCTGAAGGCAGGCTTAGGAGTTAAAGGCCGATACTCTTCTGTGGTAAAGACTCAGTACCCTCTGTGGCGAAAGATGGCACGCAGATGACACAGATGAAACGGATGACCGCAGATTTTTTCTGTGTTAATCAGAGTAATCGGTGGTAAATAAATAAAACTGTGAAACTCTGTCTGTGTTAATCAGAGTAATCGGTGGTAAATAAATAAAACTGTGAAACTCTGTGTCCTCTGTGGTGAAAGATGGCACGCGGATGACACAGATGAGACGGATGACCGCAGATGTTTATCAACACTTAAGATTCGGAACACACCTTTTGTAGCAGATTCTTCATCAAGAACTCCAGAATACCCTCAGACAACTTAATACTATTAAGATTCCAATGATTAACGTTAATATACTCTCTATTAGCTTCTTTGATTTTTTTCTTTTCCGATTTAGAGGCTCCCAGCAAGACCTCCAAATAGGCATATATCTTTGTTTTCTTAGCAGGGAGAGTCAAAGCCTCTCCGTTTTTCCAAGGCAAGCTTATTTCCTTGAGTGCATTTTCGTACATGCTCCAGCAATCCATTACAGGCCGGTTATCCGGATTGATGATTTGCTCCAGCAAGTCTTCCAGTTCACCTTCAGACCTATCGTCCGGGAACAGGAACAATTCAAAATCAGCGCCGTTTTTGGTCCTCCATTCCAACAGTTCCTTACGACGTTTTTCCCGGTCTTCATCCGCATCGAAAATCACGAGGTTAATCCCTCCATCATCCGAATTCCGATTCATCTGGTTCAAATACGTATTTTCGGTGTCCGCCGACAGCAGATTGGTATAACCTCCTGTAACAACAATGCCATCTTCTTTCTTATAACCAAAATGATACTCAATCAATTGTTCCAAGAAACGTTTATCAGCTATCCCTTCCACAAAAATCTTATAATCCTCTCTCATCTTCTGATTTCTATTTCATTGTCAATAGCTTCCTTCAGTTCCCTGTAAGCATATTTATAGGCCTGAAATCCCTTATGTTTTGTTTTGGCAATATTATACACATGTACCAGTTCCTGCAGATTATCATTATTCTGCATGACATTTTTCAACCCTTGCAGACAGTCCAAGTTATGAGTTGTCACAAAAATCTGTACATTCCGTTTCTTTGCAAAATCAAGAATGGTTTTCCACATACACCTGTGTGCACTATAGTGCAAACCATTGTCCACTTCATCAATCAGAACAGTATGATAATCCTCATTGGCGATGGTCGATAAGATATTAATCATACGCCTGATTCCATCTCCTGCCATACCAATGGGCAACAGTTCTTGCACCCCCTCCATTTTCAGGAACAATCCATCCGGCAATGCTTCCACTGCATCAATGGCCGGTTCGAAATTGTGCAGGGCATCTATCACTTCCTGTTTCTTATTTCTTTTTACCAGCAGAGCAAAATTGGAAGCGGCATTATTGTCGTTCTTGTCGGCAGAAATGAATAAACAATTCATATCCTCGCGATAACTGTTATCCACGGTTTGCTGCACATTTCCTCCTGCATCCGTATATAAGGTTGTATGATGAGTGTACGTTTCCCCCTCGGTAACATCAAACGACAGATCCAACTGTTTGATAGTCGATCTTGAAGATGACCCGCTCGATGTGATATCTGTGACGTCATTCGTCATAACAGGTACAAAAGTCAGTTTTCTTATCCCCTCCTTCATGACAGCTTTAAGCACAGGCAGTTCCGCAAAATTCAAATTATGGAACAGATACCTCGCACTGTCCACTGTAGCCGTCGACAACATTCTCCAATAATTAACTCTTGTCGGCATAAGCGGATTCGACATACCGGACAGCATAAAAAGCACTTCCAGAATGGATGTTTTTCCCACATTATTCGCACCGGTAAATACATTGATACGAGCCAAATCATCTACAACAAGATGGTCAAACCCCCTAAAATTGGTAATTTCAATTTTGCTGTAACTGTTGTTCATGAATACACGAATTTATGTGGTACAAAGATAGCGAAAGGTGAGTGGAGAGGCAAACGAAAAACACAGTTTTTCAGCTTGACTATCCCGAACCGCATCCTATCTTATCAAAAGATAGCGAAAGGTGAGTGGAGAGGCAAACGAAAAACACAGTTTTTCAACTTGACTATCCCGAACCGCATCCTATCTTATCAAAAGATAGCGAAAGGTGAGTGGAGAGGCAAACGAAAAACACAGTTTTTCTGTGTTAATCTGAGTAATCGGTGGTGAATAAATAAGACTGTGAAACTCTGTGTCCTCTGTGGTGAGAAATGGCACGCAGATGACACGGATGAGCAGACTTTGTTAGCGGTTAGTGGTTAGTGGTTAACGGTTAGTGGTTAATACCTCATTCGCACATTACCCCATTAACACCTTCCCTCATTACCACATTTGCACATTCCCCCATCACCTCCAATGCTTCCACCGGTTTCCCCCCAGCAGGTTCACCTTGTAAATCAGACCGACGGAGACATACTTGCCGTCCTGCAGTTCCAGGAGGAAGTTGAAGTGGTCGCTCCAGATGGAATACGTGGCGCCCACGTTGATGGTTTTGGCATCATATTCCGCTATCACGTTCAGCTCTTTCAGGAAGTAAGGCCGGAAGTTCACCCCCACGGCAGGACCGTTCAGCGGATAGTCCGTCCGTTTGTTGTAGAGCCAGGCGACATGTACGCCCAACTCGCCCCATCTCGTCTGGAAGTGCTTGGTCACGGCGGCATACCAGCGGTTGAAGTAACCGTTTCCGCTACCATCTACTGCCATACTCGTATAATCGAAGCTACCACCTGTTGTCGGGTCACTCACACCCAAGACAATGGAAGGCATGTATTTCCACAATTCCCCCTCTTTCAGCACTTGCAGACGAGCTGCAAAGTGGCGGTCCTGGTTCACAAACTTTCCCCACGTCACTTCAGGCCAGTAGTTAAATCCATCTTGTCCTTTGACTAAGGTACAGATATATGCTATTTCCAGTCGTTCTAAGAAAGTGATGTTCAAGAAATAGTTGTACGTATCATACCCCCACCATCTTTGGTTAGGCAGGTTATGTTTGTTCAGGAAGTTTCCTCCAATGATGAAAGTCCCGTCCCGCTGCATCTCCGCGCTGGGCATGTGCAACAATCCCGTCACACCTCCTGTAAACTGGGCGTTACTCCGCTGAATACCTAATAGTAGGCAAAACACGGATAGCAGCAGTCCTTTTATTCCGGTGTGTCTCAATCCGCTTATTATTATCATTTCAATTTATTGTCTTAAGAAGCTACGAGCTACGAAATAGTGACAAGCTACGAGCTACGAGTGGGTGGATTAGTTTTTGAGTTTATTAATAGGTTGTAGTTAAGAAGTTAGGGAGTTAAGCCAATACCTTTTATGAATGGTAAATGATAAATGGTAAATGGTTAATAAATTCTTCATTCTTCATTTCCAGAGATTCATCATTCTTCATTTTCTTGTCTATCGGCTTTTAACTCCTAAGCCCACCCCGCATGGCCCTCCCCCTTCTGGGGGAGTTGGAGGGGGCTTCCTTCTGGGGGAGTTGGAGGAGACTTCCTTTTGGGGAGCCAGAGGGGGCTTTCTAAAAACTCAAAAACCTCCTCCCACCCCCCACTTGTAACTCGTAGCTTGTAGCTTGTAGCTCGTAGCTTATAGCTCGTCACTATTTCGTAGCTCAATGCCTACTTCAACAATGTGGCAATAGACGCAGCCATAGTACCCAGCGAAGCGAAAGATGTTGCATAGCCTAAAATATCACCAATGCCCATACCTTGTTTTTTCTTCCTGCTCGGCACCACAATCTCACATCCGGGTTCAATCTGCTTGCTGCCATTGCCTTTCAACTTCGCCACCTGTCCATTCATGTAGATAATGAACTTCTTGCTTTTCTTCGCGTGCTGGCTGTATCCCCCCGCCTGGTTCAGGTAGTACTTGACCCCTTCCCCCTTTATGTAGGACACTGTATTCGGTACCATCACGGCTCCGTTGATTTTCACCGTATTGGCATATTCGGGAATGTGCAGCACATCCCCTTCCCGCAGCACCAGATCCGCGTCTCCGCCCGGATGGGCCAAGGCTGCTTCCAAGTCGATACCCACGGTAAAGGTCGAATCCACGCGAATACCCAAGGAGTCTATCATGGCTTCTCCCAGCTCCCGGCTCATCAATCGGATGACCGCCTGCATTCTCCGGATTTCCTCGTCGTTGGCCACGCGGGTCAGCTTGGCTCCCCGCACGTATGCAGAACCGGTCACGCCCCCCGCTTTCTTTACCAACTCACTCAGCCGTTCCGTTTTCGAGGTCATGGCATAGATTCCCCCAAAGATCACTTCCCCATCAATGCGTACATTCTGTTGTACCTGGTAGCCCGGACTGCGGCGCACAAACACCTGGTCGTAGGGTTGCAGCACAAAGCCCGGCTGACCGTCTATCACAAACCCGTCCTTCAGTCCGAAGCTGTACAGTTGTCCGATACTGTCCGTACTGTTCACACTTTTCGGGTCTTTGATGCGGCGTGCCACGTCCACCCTCACCGTAGAGGCTGCCTCCCGCAAGCCGCCTGCCTGGATAATCAGGTCTTCCAATGTCAGGTTGTCGGCGTACGGATAGCTGTCCGGCTTCGCCACCTCGCCGTAGATGACTACGTTACCCCGATCCTGCAGGTCGTGGATGCTGGGAATATAGAGGACGTCGTTCTTTCGCAGCGGGATGTCGGGAATCCGCCCCTCCATCAGCGCCTTCACGTCTACGGACACGATTTCCGAGGTCAGGTCGTCCCGCTGCCGTTGCAGCACAGCCCGGTTCGTAAAGGCATCATCCATCAGTCCTTTGGCCTTCTCAATCAGGCTGCGCACCGTGTTCACTTGCCCGTTCAGTTCGTAAATGTCCGGCCGGTACACGGCTCCCTTCACCTCCACCTTGTTGGTGAAGCGGTTCAGGATGGCGCCCACCGTCACCACGTCGCCATCACGCAGCTTGCACACGCTGTAGTCCATTTCGTCCACCGTCTTCACCTCGTATTCCTCACCGTTCTGGCGCACGATGCGCACGTTGCGGCTATAAGCGTCTGCATTGAATCCACCCGCATATTTCAGCAGGGCGGCCAGCGTCTCGTCCTTCTTCATCTCGAACTTCATCGGCCGCTTTACGTTACCGCTCATTTTCACCAGCAGTTCATAGGCGGGAACAATGATTACATCTCCTTCTTCCAGGCGGATGTCATCCTTGATTTTTCCCTGCATGATGAAGTCGTACACATCCACCGTTGCAATTTTCTTTCCGTTTCTCACCAGTTGTACGTTGCGCAAGCTGCCGATGCGGTTCACGCCGCCTGCCTGATAGAGCGCGTGGAACACCGTCGAGAAGGCCGACAGTGCGTAGGTACCCGGCTGCACCACCTCGCCCATGATATTGATTTGGATGGTGCGCGTGTTGCCCAGGGTCATCTTGATTTGGTTGTTCTCGTTGGAGTACAGTTTGCCCAGCTCCTGCTTCAGGTGCCGGTTGGCTCCCTCCACCGTCATCCCGCTCAGGTAGATGGGGCCCAATTCCTGCACGTTGATGGTGCCGTCCGGCGAGATGGTCTGTCGGATGGTATTCTGGCTCGCTCCCCAGATGTCAATGATAACCTCGTCCCCCGGTCCCAGCCGGTAGTTGGGCGGAGTGGCCATGTTGCTGTTCGGTTCAAAGGTCAGATTCCGCGTGTTGAAGATGTTCCGTCCGAACACCCGTTCTTCCTGCGCCAGTTCCTCCGTCGTAGGCTGGTCGTCCAGCATGCCCGAAGTCTCGTCCTTCGTTTCTTCCCGCAGCCGCGCCTCGTTCAGGTCGGTACCCTGCATGGTGGCAGGGTTGGTACCGCTCTGCCGTTCATACAGTTCCTTCACCCGTTGCGCCTGTTCCTGGGTCACTCCGCGGCGTGCCAGTTCCGCCGCCATCTGTTTCTGGTCCTTCCCCTGCTTCACGCCATCCTTCACGTATTCCAGCACTTGGCTGTCCGTCATGGACTGCGCCTGCACCGTGCCCGTCCAGGCAGCAGCCAGCATCAGAGGAACGATAATCCATCGCTTCATATTCCTTCTCATGTTATCTAGTTTCATCAAAAAAAATCGTTATGTAAATATTCTTATATATTTAAATTTCACAAGTCTATATGATAGGTTGTTGTAGTGTTATAGTTAAGAAGTTAAGCCAATACCTTTTAAGATTGAAAGATATTAAGCTATCACATTTTTTAAGACTTTATAATAGCCCAAACTCATCAACACAACAACTCATTGCTCGCAACTCAGCATAAATTAACTGCAAGAACTATTCTTTTCCTTCAACTGCTTCCACAATTCCTCACCAAACAACACCCAGCCGGCAGTTCCAACCAACGCCAAAAAGACAAAAGCAATCAGAATCATCTTCTTACCTGGCCCGGCAGGCTGCAAAGGTACCGTCGCAGGTTCCACAACAGCGAATACCGGTTTCGCCTCCTGCACCTTCCCACGAGCCAGCTGCAATTGCTGGGCCATCTGGTTGTACACCTGGTAGGCCAACGTCATGTCATTCTGCAGGCGTTCCGCCTCCATTTTCGACTTCTGCGTATAGAGGCTCTTGTTTTCGTCCATGTAGGCGGCATACCGCTGCTGAGCCTCATAATACTCCTGTTGCCGTTCCTTGTACAATTTCTCCCAGTAAGCACAATCCTCGGTGGCCTTTCGCGTCCGATAATCTGTCACATAATCCTGTAACTTCCGAACCACACTGTCGGCTACGCAAGCCGCTACCACCGGATCCTGGAAAGTAACTGTTACCGTAGTAATTCCCGTTTTCTTATCCACAGTAGCCGTCATAGCGCCCTTGATACCCTTCAATTTACCCGCTTCTATTTTAGTCAAACGGAAAGGATCTATTGTTCTTTCGCCACTCTCTTCCTTCTCATCCGAAAATAAAGACATCACTCCTCCTATCATTCTCCCCGGTAATCCTAAAATATAGCCCCACCACGGTTGCCGTTGTTTGTCCATATATTCATTCAACAATAACGGTTGTTCAGCATCCTCAGGTGTCACAGGCATATTATACAATTCCAAAGCAAAAGGATTGGAAGCCAAAATATCCGGGAAAAGAGTAATGTTCAACGCATCAACCTCATTACCCGTAGACAGATTACCCAATCCCAACATGGCGGCAGCACTCGCCAGTCTGCTACTACTTGTTCTCACTGATTCCGGAGCCAAAATTACCGTCACACTATACGTCCTTGGAATGCTGAAACCGACAATCAGCCCTAACACAACAGCTATCCCCACTGCTTTATAGAACCATATCCTTTTCCTCCAAAGTTTCCGGGCCAATTCCAGCAAGTCTATTTCCTGCTCTTCCGCCCGCTTCTCCTGGGTCAATTCCGTCATTTTATTTCCTATTTAAATTTAACAAATTATTTAAGTTTCGCAGGTTTATTATCGCTGCGGTCATCTTGTTTCATCCGTGTCATCTGCGTGCCATTGTTTCACCATAGAGGACACAGAGTTACACGGAGTTTTTTTTACCACAGACCTTGTTAGCGGTTAACGGCGTTTATTAGTGGTTAATGGTTAACGGTTAGTGGTTAATACCCCATTATCCCATTAGCACATTACCCCATTAACACATTACCACATTTGCACATTAGCACAATAGCACATTACCACATTACCATGCGGCCGCAAAGATACAACAATCCCCTTACATACACAAGAGGCATTTATTCTGTCAAAATAAAAATGACCTACATATCAGTGTTTAATGGTTAATAACATATACCTCATTAGCACATTCTCACATTACCACATTCTCATCCCTTCTCAAAATCCTTAATCCGTTGCTCCTCGCTCCGCTTGCAAACCAGAATCCGTCCGTTCTTTTCTGCGACGATATACCCGTCCAGTCCTTGAAGGACAACCGACTTGGCCTCGGCGGTTTGAACTACACAATCCCGACATTCGTACATGCTAACCTTCCCGATAGCGGCATTCCCCGCTTCATCCTTTTGCAGTAAGCCATAGAGCGAAGCCCAATTCCCCAGGTCACTCCATCCGAAGTCGGCCGGTATCGTATAGATGCATTCCGCCTTCTCCATGACCGCATAGTCAATACTGATTTTCTCACACGTAGGAAAGATACGGGTCACGGTCTCGGCCTCCTGCTCCGTGCCGAAGCCTTCCGCCATCTCATCCATCTGCGTACAAAGAGCCGGCACATGCTTGCGCAGCTCCGCCACGATGGTACGGATGTTCCAGACAAAGATTCCCGCGTTCCAGAAATAATGTCCGTCCTCCACATACTTCATCGCCGTTTCCCGGTTCGGTTTTTCCCGGAAAGACTGCACCTTCCAAACCTCCTCCGCAGTTTGTACGTCGGTGGCTTGGATATACCCGTACCCTGTCTCCGGCCGGTTCGGTTGGATGCCGACGGTCACAATGGCCGTACGGTTCTCCGTAAAGTCCAAAGCCCGTTGTATCACCCGCCTGAATTCCGGCACGTCCAGGACCAACGCATCCGAAGGAGTCACTACGATATTGGCTGTGGGATATTGTTCCTTGATTTTCCAGCAAGCATACGCGATACACGGAGCCGTATTGCGTGCAGCGGGTTCAGCCAGGATATTCCCGGCAGGCACCTGCGGCAGATGATCCTTCACCATATCCACATAAGCCTGGTTCGTCACCACCCACATACGTTCAGGCGAACAAATCTCCTGAAAACGTTCCGCCGTCAGTTGAATCAAGCTCTTCCCCACTCCCATCACGTCCACAAATTGTTTGGGATAAGCAGGAGTGCTCAGCGGCCAGAAACGGCTCCCGATGCCGCCGGCCATAATAATCACATGCGTATTCGTATTCATTTACTTAAGATGAAATGTATAAAAAATGACACACAGATGACAGAAATCAATGGTTAATGATGAGTGGTGAGTATGAAACGCAAATTGACGCGGATTAACGCAAAAAATAATCTGTGAACATCTGTTTGATCTGTGTAATCCGTGGTCGTTTTTTCACCACAGAGGACACAGAGTTTCATGGTTTTATTTATTCACCACAGATTACTCTGATTAGCACAGAATAAATCTGCGGTCATCTGTCTTATCCGTGTCATCTGTGTGCCATAATTCTGAATTCTAAACTCTGAACTCTCATTCATCCTCACATTTGCACATTACCCCATTACCTCCCTCCATACATCGTCTCATAATACCGCTGGTGGTCCCCACTCGTCACGTTATCCATCCACGCCTGGTTATCCAGATACCAACGTACCGTTTTCTCAATACCCTCCTCAAACTGGAGGCTTGGCTCCCAGCCCAGTTCCTTCTGCAACTTCGTGGAATCGATGGCATAGCGCATGTCGTGCCCCAGACGGTCTGTTACATAAGTTATCAGGTTCATGTCCTCCCCTTCTTCACGTCCCAGCAACCGGTCCACCGTTTTGATTACCACCTTGATAATGTCAATGTTCTTCCACTCGTTGAAACCGCCGATGTTGTACGTCTCCGCAATCTTTCCGTTGTGGAAAATCACGTCTATGGCGCGCGCATGGTCTTCCACATACAGCCAGTCGCGCACGTTCTCGCCCTTGCCATACACCGGTAACGGCTTGCGGTGACGGATGTTGTTGATAAAGAGCGGAATCAGCTTCTCCGGGAACTGGTACGGGCCGTAATTGTTGGAACAGTTCGTTACGATGGTCGGCATCCCGTACGTATCGTGATACGCCCGTACGAAGTGGTCGCTGCTCGCCTTGCTGGCACTGTACGGACTGTGCGGGTTGTACTTGGTCGTCTCGTAGAAGAACTCCTCCCCATACGCCAGGTGGTGCTTGCCGGAAGAGGCCTTCGTGGTAAACGGCGGCTTGATACCTTCGGGATGCGTCATCTCCAGGGCGCCATACACCTCGTCTGTCGAGATGTGGTAGAACCGCTTGCCCTCATATTTCTCCGGCAATGATTCCCAGTACAACTTTGCCGCCTGCAGCAGGCTCAGCGTACCCATCACGTTGGTGCGTGCAAAGGTAAACGGATCCTTGATGCTGCGGTCCACATGGCTCTCTGCTGCCAGGTGAATGATGCCGTCCACGTGTTCCTCCTGCATCAGTCGGTAAAACGCATCGAAATCGCAAATGTCCATCTTCACGAACTGGTAGTTCGGTTGATTCTCCACATCCTTCAGATTGGCCAGGTTACCCGCATATGTCAGCTTGTCCAGGTTGATGATGCGATACTCGGGATACTTGTTCACAAACAGGCGCACCACATGGCTGCCAATAAAACCGGCACCGCCGGTGATTACGATATTTCTTTTGAAAGTCATTTCAACAATGTTTAATGGTTAATGATGAATGGTTAATAATAAATGGGAAATAGTTAAAATCTTCACTCTTAACTTTTCACTTTTAATTCTTCATTCCTCATTCTTCATTTTGAAGTTCTTTTAAGTTCCTCAATCACCTGCAACAGATATTGCCCATACTGATTCTTCAACATCGGCTGCGCCAACTCACGCATTTTTTCCTCGGTAATCCATCCCTTACGGAAAGCAATGCCTTCCAGACAGGCCACTTTCAGGCCTTGACGCTTCTCAATCACCTCGATGAATGTTGATGCCTCGCTCAATGAGTCATGCGTTCCTGTATCCAGCCAAGCAAAGCCGCGGCCTAAGGTCTGCACCTTCAGCTCTCCGTCTTTCAGGAATTCCTGGTTTACAGTAGTAATCTCCAGTTCCCCACGTGCCGACGGTTTAATGTTCTTGGCAACCTCCACCACCTTGTTCGGATAAAAATACAAGCCTACCACGGCATAATTGGACTTCGGGTGTTGTGGTTTCTCTTCAATGGAGAGACAATTCCCCGCCTTATCAAATTCCGCCACACCATAGCGCTCCGGATCACTTACCCAATAACCAAACACCGTTGCCTTCCCGTCTTCCTCAGCCGTCCGTACCGCCTCTCTCAATAACGGAGTTAATCCATTGCCATGGAAAATGTTATCCCCAAGAATCAGACAGGCAGAATCGTTACCAATAAAATTTTCCCCTATAATGAATGCCTGCGCCAGTCCGTCGGGACTCGGTTGTTCTGCATACTCAAAGCGTACACCGTAGTCCGAACCATCGCTCAACAAGCGTTTGAAGCCCGGCAGGTCGTAGGGCGTGGAGATGATGAGGATTTCGCGGATACCCGCCAACATCAATACCGAGATGGGATAATAAATCATCGGTTTATCAAAGATAGGAATCAGTTGCTTACTGATACCCTTGGTGATAGGATACAATCGTGTACCGCTGCCACCGGCTAATACGATGCCTTTCATAATCTACTTTTATCGGATTATAACACAAATTTTACGTAGCAACCATCATTCAATATCAATTTCACCCATAAACGCCCAAAATTGTTTAGCAATAACCTCCGGAGATAAATTATCTATTACATATTGGCGTGCCGCTTTGCCCATTGCCATCCGTTTATCACGATTACACAACAACATTTTTATCCCATCCGCCATTTTGTCTTCATCGTCCCAGACAGCAATCTCATTATGATTGACGGTCAAGCCTTCTGCACCGATAGAGGTAGTAACCACACAGCAACCATAAGACATGGCTTGTATAATCTTATTCTGAATTCCTGCCCCAGTCAACATTGGAGCGACCACAACGGTTGCATGCTGAAAATATGGTTCTAATGAATCAACGAACCCCATTACCTGAATATTAGCATTATTCGCCAACCTCTGCACTCTCTTATCAGGATGAGCGCCTACAATTTGAAACTGCAATTCCGGATAAACAGCAAGCAATTTAGGTAACACACATTCAGCAAACGTTGTTACCGCTACCACATTCGGTTCATAATTCATTTTACCTACAAACAGCAATAAGTTCTCATTATCATGCTTAGATATAAGTATATCAGCAGGAATATCCACCTTATTCCCTACCACAAAAACTTCCTTATCCATCTTTCAAAATGTATTTCCTGTCAACTTCTGAAATAATAGCACAACGATGAAACGAATTCAGAACTTGTTGCTCATACCTTTTGCACCTTCTGTAATCTATCTCATAAATTAGTTTTTTCACCCCTTTGGCTTTTTGTTTCGCCTTTTCATAATTCATCGAGATAGCATCCACAAAATCCATTACTTTCACAACTCCTGAATATCTTCTTACATATTCAGCCGTTCGTATATTGTTACAGAATACGATATCATAATCTTGTATACAGGAATCAATATATTTTTTCATCGTTATGTTATAATAATAATTCACCTGCAGAGGCAACTTATTAAACAAAAAGCGCAGCGTCTGTACATAGCACAACCTTTTAGGAACTTGAAAGCAAGTAGCTTTTTTTACAGCAGGCACATAATTTCGGATTAAATTATCGGCTCTATTGGGAGTCTGATAAACAACATCCACCTCATATCTCTGCAAAAGGAACTCCAATTGCTGAGCTGTCCTGATTTGGTCTCCACCTATAATCGGATAGATAGGACGCGAAGAGATAAAAAGAACCTTTTTCTTCATATTACAGTATATTTCCATTGCAAATATATGCAAAATACACAATATTTGCATTCGTAATCATTCTATTTTCCGACACGATAATTTTATCGGCTGTTTTTCAGCCGATAAAATAAAAATGTCCGCAAGAAAATATTTTTGTTTTAACATTTCG
>NZ_CASFWU010000083.1 GCF_949298305.1 uncultured Bacteroides sp.
CGTTTAAATGTTATAATTGGACACTATAAATTTAATACTTTTATTGCTATGTTTCTAATTATCAGTAAAATATATTTGTTCTTATTTCGAACTCACGTTTATTAGCTTTTCCGTTATTACTGGCTTCTTCGTTAGAAGTTGTCCATCCTAAAGAGAAATTCATTCCTGAATATATTGTTCCACAGTTATTGATGGAATGTCTAATTGAATATCGAAACCAGAATGTAACAACAGATATATTAGGAATTGAATATAAATCTGTACATAAGAATAAAAGAGATTTAATGTTTAATGAAAGTGATAAAATAGATATCTTTATCAATTATGCTATACCACCGTTTGATTATAAATCTGAAGGAGGTATATGTCCTAAATTAATGGAAATTTTTGAATATTGGAATTCTGTATCATGGGCAAAGCTTCAATATCAAAGGCCAAATGCTTTTATAAACATTGTAGAAAATGGTCAAAAAAGATATAGTGTTAGCAGATTTGGACTTATGGAAAAATATTTAAACATGAGAGATCCTAAAATGCTAACATATCATTCACCTATAATAGGCGGTATTACAAAAGGTGTTTTAGCTTATTAATGATAATAGCCTTTTTAAGAATGGTGAGCTAGTCGAATAGAAAGCAACAGTGATAATATTCTGTTAATTTTAAATAGATGATGAAAGATATAGATTATATCATGCTTTGCAACATAAACGGTTGTTTACAACTGGTTTACCGATACGTTCTTAATAGAGTTCATCGCTTACCTCACACACTTGCAGGTACGTAAATAAGTGTCTATCTTTGTTGCATGAAAAAAACATGTAATTCGATATACCGGACCTGCCTTGCCAGGTTTTGCCTGCGGCTTCTGCTCGCACTGATTCCTCTGCCCGCCCTGTATGCCTGCAACCAAGACGGAAAACGGGCAGCGGCCCTGGAAAGGAAGGCGGCCGGAAAGGCGGTGGAGGCGGTCGTGACGGATACGGCGCAGGCAATCAAGCCCCGGAAGGCAAAGAGCCGGACGGCACTGTATCTCGACTCGCTGGGCTACCTCAACATTGCCGAGGCGGACAGCAACATCGTGGTGGACCTGATGTACACCCGCGCCGACAACTTCACGGGCAAAGTGCTCTACGAAGACCTGCACGAAGCTTATCTGCACCCCGACGCCATGAAGAGCCTGGAGGAAGCCCAGCGGCTGCTGAAGGAGGAACATCCGTCCTACAGCCTCATCGTCTACGACGCCGCCCGCCCGATGTCCGTCCAGCAGACCATGTGGAACGCCGTGAAGGGCACCCCGAAATACATCTATGTCTCCAACCCCGCCCGCGGCGGCGGACTGCACAACTACGGTCTGGCGGTGGACGTCAGCATCGTGGACGGCGAGGGCAAGCCGCTGCCGATGGGCACCCCCGTAGACCACCTGGGACGGGAGGCGCACATCACGGCCGAGGCGGAGCTTGTGGCACAGGGCAAACTGACCGAGGCCGAGCGGCAGAACCGCCTGCTGCTGCGCCGCGTGATGAAAGCCGCCGGCTTCCGCCCCCTGCCCAGCGAATGGTGGCACTTCAACCGATACAGCCGGCAGACGGCCAAGGAACGTTTCCAAGCCATCCCCTGACGCCCCGCTGCCTGAGATACCCCTTTAAAAGAACTCCCCATGACACTGAACGACGACACCCTCCGATTCATAGCCGCGCACCGCCGCGACGACGTGCGCGCCCTGGCCCTGCAGGCTGCCAGATACCCCGGCGTGGACATGCCCGCCGCCCTGACGCAGATAGCCGGCCGGCAGACGGCCGAAGCGAAAATTCCCGCCTGGGCCGCGACGGACGGCATCCTCTATCCGCCCCACCTCTCCATGGAGCAGTGTTCGTCCGAAGTGACGGCGCGCTACAAGGCATCGGTCGTGGCAAGCCACGACGGCCCGCACGAAAGCCTGGCCGACCTGACGGGCGGTTTCGGCATTGACTTTTCTTTTCTGGCCTCGCTGTTCGGCCGGGCCACCTACGTGGAGCGGCAGGAGGTGCTGTGCGAGGCGGCCCGCCACAACTTCCCCCTGCTGGGGCTGGAGGGGGCCTGCATTGTCCATGCCGACGGGGTGGAGTACCTGCGGCAGATGCCTGCCGTGGACTGGCTCTACCTGGACCCCGCCCGGCGCGACGGACACGGCGGCAAGACCGTGGCCATAGCCGACTGCGAGCCCGACGTGGCCGCTCTCGAACCGTTGCTGTTGGAGAAAGCCGTCCGTGTGCTGGTAAAGCTGTCGCCCATGCTCGACCTCACCCAGGCCCTGCACACGCTGGAGCATGTTGCCGAAGCGCACGTGGTCTCCGTGGCGGGCGAGTGCAAGGAACTGCTGCTGGTGCTGGCCCGCGACGAAGCGCCGCAGGCGGACGATGTGCCCATCCGCTGTGTCAACCTCTCCGCCGCCGGCGATGCCTTTACCTTCACCCGCCGTCGGGAGCAGGAAGCCCCGTGTCCCTGCGCCGAAGCTCCCCGCACTTACCTCTACGAGCCCAACGCCTCGCTGCTCAAGGCGGGCGCCTTCCGCAGCCTTTCCTATTTATATAAGGTGGAGAAGCTGCACCCCAACAGTCACCTCTACACCTCCGACGAACCTCTGCCCCGCTTCCCCGGCCGCATGTTCCGCATCGAAGGCTGGTGCGGCTTCGGCAAGCGCGAAGTGAAAGACCTGCTGGACGGCGTGCAGAAAGCCAACCTGACCGTACGCAATTTCCCCGCCACCGTGGCCGACCTGCGCAAGCGGCTCAGACTGGCCGAAGGGGGAGACACCTACCTCTTCGCCACCACCCTGGCCGACGGGCGGAAGGTGCTTCTGCGCTGCGAGAAGCCCTGACGGGCCGCCCCCCTCTGCCTGTAACCTCGTTGCAACACTTTTGTTACCCCTTCTTCAACATCCTGTAAGGAGGACGTAACCGCATACCTCTACTTTTGCGGCAAAATAACAACAGCAAGAAAACAGGTATGAAACAGATTGCAAAAGGACTGATTGCTTCCTTTCTATTTTTGACCGCTGCTGCCACTCCCATCGTGGCTGACGAAACTGCCAACGACGCCAAAGGAACCATCCGAGGGCGTATCATCGACAATGCCAAGCAAACCCTCCCGGGCGCTTCCATCTACATTGAAAAACTGCACACCGGCGTCACGAGCGACGTCAACGGCTTCTACACTTTTTCTAACCTTGACCCGGGAACCTATATAGTGAAGGTGACCTACGTGGGCTATGCTCCCGTAGAGCTGAAAATCACCGTGCCCGAAGGCAAGACACTGGACAAGGACGTCGTGCTGAACGAAGGCCTCGAACTGCAGGAGGTCGTCGTGGGCGGAGCCTTCCGGGGCCAGCGCCGCGCGCTGAGCTCGCAGAAGAGCAATCTGGGTGTGACCAACGTGGTCTCGGCCGACCAGGTGGGCAAGTTCCCCGACTCCAACATCGGCGACGCGCTGAAGCGCATCAGCGGCATCAACGTGCAGTATGACCAGGGCGAAGCCCGCTTCGGCCAGGTGCGCGGAACGAGCGCCGACCTCAGCTCCGTCACCATCAACGGCAACCGCGTTCCCTCGGCCGAGGGCGAGACACGCAGCGTGCAGCTCGACCTCATCCCCTCGGACATGATTCAGACCATTGAGGTGAACAAGGTCGTAACACCCGACATGGATGCCGACGCCATCGGCGGCAGCATCAATCTCGTCACCAAGAACTCGCCCTACAAGCGCACCCTGGCCGCCACGGCCGGAACGGGCTACAACTGGGTGAGCGGCAAGGCCGGCCTTAACCTGGGCTTCACCTACGGCGACCGCTTCTTCAACGACAAGCTGGGCCTGATGCTCTCCGCTTCCTACCAGAACAATCCCGCCGGCAGCGACGACGTGGAAATGGCCTACGAGCGGAATGACAACGGCGAGGTGGTGCTGGACGAATACGAAGTGCGCCAGTACTACGTCACCCGCGAGCGCCAGAGCTACTCGCTGGCACTTGACTGGGAAATCAACGCCAACCACCGCATCGACTTCAAGGGCATCTTCAACAACCGCAACGACTGGGAGAACCGCTACCGCCACACCTACAAGTGGGACGACGAGACCCCCAACGAATACGAAGTCATCTACGAAACCAAATCAGGCGGCCCCGAGCAGAATTATGCCCGACTGGAACGCCAGCGCACCATGGACTTCACCCTGGGCGGTGAGCACCTCTTCGGCAAGCTGAAGTTCGACTGGAAAGCCTCTTACGCACAGGCCGGCGAAGAGCGTCCGCACGAACGCTACCTGGCCTTCAAGAAAGAGGGTATCGCCATGAACACCGACTGGAGCGACATCCGCCGCCCCTACATGGCGCCCGCCGACGGACAGGACATCCTGCTGAACGCCACCAACAGCAACGGCTTCGAGCTGGACGAACTGACCGAACAGTTTGAAGACATCAAGGAAAAAGACCTCAAGTTCAGCGCCAACTTCGAGCTGCCTCTGGCCAAAGGCCGCTATGCCAACAAGCTGAAGTTCGGTGCCAAGGTAGTGGACAAGGACAAGAACAAATGGATTGACTTCTACGAATACAAGCCTACGGACGAGGATGCCTTCATTGCCGACGCCTTCGGCCATCTGAAGGACGAGAGCCGCGACGGCTACATGGGCGGCGACCGCTACCGGGTGGGCAACTTCGTGGCAAAGGAATACGTGGGCGACCTCAACCTGACCGACGCCAACCGCTTTGAACAGGAAACGAAGTACGACGAGATGTGCGAGAACTTCGAGGCACACGAGACCGTCAGCGCCGGATACCTCCGCTTCGACCAGCAGCTGGGCAAGAAATGGAACCTCATGGCCGGCGTGCGTCTGGAGAACACACACGTCACCTACAGCGGCTACCTCTACGACGACGGCGACATGAGCGGACAGGACGAAAGTTTCACCCGCACGCCCGAGCAGTCGCAAAGCTACCTCAACGTACTCCCCTCGATATTGCTGAAGTATGACGCCAGCGACGACTTCAAAGTACGCGCCTCCTTCACCAACACCCTGGCCCGGCCCAAATATGCCAACCTGGTGCCCAACGTCATCATCGACAAGGAAGACATCGCCTTCGGTAACCCCGACCTGAAGCCGACACTCAGCTACAACTTCGACCTCAGCACCGAATACTACTTCAAGAGCGTCGGGCTGGTCAGCGCAGGCCTCTTCTACAAGAAAATCAACGACTTCATCGTCGATTACCGCCAGAACAACTACGAATACAAGGGCGTCACTTACGAAGAGATGAAGCAGCCCCGCAATGCCGGCGACGCCGACCTCTTCGGCATCGAACTGGCCTACCAGCGCGACTTCGGCTTCATCGCCCCGGCCCTGAAGTGCATCGGCTTCTACGGCAACTACACCTATACATACAGCAAGGTGAAGAACTTCAACTTTGAAGGCCGCGAGCAGGAAGACCTCCGCATGCCCGGCTCGCCCGAGCACACGGCCAACGCCTCGCTCTACTTCGACAAGGCAGGTTTCAACCTCCGACTCAGCTATAACTTCGCCAGCGACTTCATCGACGAAGTGGGCGAAGAAGCCTTCTACGACCGCTACTACGACAAGGTGAACTATCTGGACCTGAATGCCAGCTACACCTTCGGCCGTCAGTGGAAAACCACCTTCTACGCCGAAGCCACCAACCTGCTGAACCAGCCTCTGCGCTACTATCAGGGTACGCCGGACCGCTCCATGCAGGCCGAGTACTACGGAGTGCGCGTCAATGCCGGTGTCAAAATCAACTTCTGACAAGAAAGAAAAGCTGCGCAATCCCAACTTATTCCAGAAAGAGAGTGTTATTTTGTCGGGCGGTATGCCACATATAATTTTGCCAAAGACAAGACATTGAATAACCCCTAAAAACAAGAAAACAAGAATGAAAAGACTCTTCTTATTGCTGACCGTTGCCCTGCTGGGCCAGTGGGCCATTGCCCAAAACAAGATAGACTACTCCGTCTACGACGACAAGCTGAACATCTACGTGGCCAACGACCTGGGCCGCAACGGCTACTACGACCAGAAGCCCATTGCCGAGCTGATGGGCGAGATGGCCGAAGAGGTAGGCCCCGAGTGCGTCGTCGCAGCGGGCGACGTACACCATTTCGAAGGCGTACGCTCCACCCAGGACCCCCTGTGGATGACCAACTACGAACTCATCTACACACATCCCGAACTGATGATTGACTGGTTCCCCGTCTGCGGCAACCACGAGTACCGCGGCAATACGCAGGCTGTGCTGGACTACACCAACGTCAGCCGCCGCTGGACCATGCCTGCCCGTTACTACACCCGCACGTTCAACGAAGAAGGCACTACCGTCCGCGTCGTATGGCTGGACACTACGCCCCTCATCGACAAGTACCGCAAGGATAGCGACAAGTATCCCGATGCCTGCCGCCAGGCCATCGACCCGCAGCTGCAATGGCTGGACAGCGTGCTGACAGCCGCCAAGGAGGACTGGGTTGTGGTCGTGGGACATCATCCCATCTACGCCGAGACACCGAAGGAGGAAAGCGAACGCCTCGACCTGCAACGCCGCCTCGACCCCATCCTGCGCAAGCACAAGGTGGACATGTACGTCAACGGACACATCCACAACTTCCAGCACGTACGTGTCAAAGGCAGCGACATCGACTACGTGACCAACTCCAGCGGCTCGCTCAGCCGCAAGGTCAACCCCATAGACGGCACAGTGTATTGCAGCCCCGAACCGGGCTTCTCCATCCTCTCGGCCACACCGAAGACATTGGAGCTGCGCATGATTGACAAGCACGGCAACGTGCTGCACACGGTGACGCGCAACAAGTAAGCCCCGCGGACATGTGCCCAGGCTGAAAAGGGCACACGGATGACACAGATGGGACAGATTTTCACAGATTTATCTTTCTACTATAAAATGAGAGAAATCATCTGTGGTCATCTGTCCCATCTGTGTCATCCGTGTGCTATGCGTTCATCACTCCGGCTGCTTGCCTTTCGGATTCCCGCTCAGGTCGTCCTTGGGCATGGCAGGCTCGTTGCCGTCGCGCATGGCCATGTAGTGGGGCGACATGATTTCCACGCCCTCGGCGTTGAAGCGGTCCTGGATGTTCTGGTGCAGGTCGGAGTAGATTTGCGCCAGCTTGTCGGCTTCCTTGATGTAGGCGTTCACCTGATAGACAGGATACCAGTCGCTCAGCGAGGTGGAGAGCACGAAGGGGCGAGGGTCGTCCACCACGCCCGGCGTGTTCAGGGCGGCCTCAATCAGCAGCTTGTTCACCAGCCGCCAGGGCACGTCGTAGCCGATGGTCACTTCGGAGTGGATGATGAGACCGTATTCGCGGGCCGACTGGCTGAAGTTGACCGTGTGCGAGGACATGACGAACGAGTTGGGGATGGTCACCACCTCGTTCTTCGGCGTACGGATACGGGTCACCAGCGGCGTCTTTTCCACCACATTTCCCGTGGTGTCGTTCAGCTTGATGCGGTCGCCCAGCTTGAAGGGGCGCATGTAGGTGATGACCAGCCCCGCGATGATGTTTCCGATGACCGTGCTCGACCCGAGCGAGATGATGAGACCCACAAACACCGAGATGCCCTGGAAGACACCCGTGTTGGAGCCGGGCAGATAGGGGTAAATCATGGCCACCATGAAGGCATAGAGCAGGAAACGGATGATGTGGTAGGTGGGCATGGCCCAGTCCGGATAGAAGCCGTTCAGCTTCAGCCGCTCGGACTGCACCTCGCCCGCCAGGTAGCGGAATAGGCGCACCAGGTACTTGATGGCCAGACAGATGACGAAGATGGTGAAGAGATTGGGTATGTAGGCCAGGATGCCGTATAGGATGCTCTTCACGGGATTCCAGATGTAGAAGAAGAGCTGGTAGGCCAGGTTCTTGGTCTGCGGAAAGATGGAAAACAGCAGGGGTACCGTGAGCAGCAGCTGCAGCAGCATGAAGGCATAGCGCACCAGGTTGGCCAGGAACACCAGCAGGATGACCTGGCGGCGCGTGTCCAGCAGCTCATAGTCCTGGATGGAGAAGGGCTTGAGGCGCGTGTTGCGCAGCCTGACGATGCGCACCTTCACCTTGCGGAAGAGCCAGTTGGTGAGCTTGAACAGCAGGAACTGCCCCACCAGCACCAGCACGAAGTAGGCGATGCGCTTGCACAGCTGCAGGAAGCCGTGCTCCTCCTTCATCACCCGCAGCTTCTCCACGATGACCGTCCGCTTGGCGGCCGCCAGTTGGTCGCGTGTGCAGTTCTCCCACAGCCCGTCCTGGTCGGTGAAGGAGACGAGGACCTTGCCGCCGTACATCACGTCGGTGACGATGTCCGTGCTCTCCAGATAGACCGAGTCGGGGTGCAGGTTGAAACGCTTGCCCAGGGCGGTGATGTCGCGCGACACGTTCTCGGCCCGCTGCTGGGGGCTCAGACCGCCGCGCTTGGCGTAGAAGTGGAACAGCGTATCGTCCTCCACCACCACAGGCACGCCCTGGGTGTGCTGGCGCAGGGAATCGATGCGCTGCTTCTGTCCGGCCAGCTTCACCGAGTCGGCAGCATAGGCGGCCAGCTTCATCTGTTCAATCTCCATGCGCAGGTTGGCCTCGTTCAACCGGGCAGCGGACAGCTCCTCGCGCACAGTGGCCAGGCGGATGGAATCGGAATCGGCCGTGACGGCAACGGTGGCGGGCACCGTGTCCGCACCGAGCATGTCGAGCACCTTGTCCACCACCTGCGCCGACAGGCCGGCGGCAGGCAACCAGAGCAGACAAAGGCAGAAAAGACGGATTTTTTTCATGTTTCTATCTGTTTATGTTTCTGTTTTGGGGCGTCAAACATACGGAAAGTTTCTGACATGGCCATGCAAATACCTGCCGTTAACCATCAAGCATTCGCCATTGGACGATTGTCGCTCATCATTTATTCATTATCTTTGCGCCACTTACACTTTAACATCAACTCGACCTATGGACATTCTATTCCTCATCGGAGGCCTCCTCCTCATCCTGCTGGGCGCCAACGGCCTGACAGACGGCGCTTCGGCCGTGGCCAAGCGCTTCCGCATCCCCGACATCGTCATCGGCCTGACCATCGTGGCCTTCGGCACCTCGGCGCCCGAGCTGGCTGTCAGCGTATCGTCCGCCCTGAAGGGCAGTGCCGACATTGCCGTGGGCAACGTTGTGGGCAGCAACATCTTCAACGCCCTGATGATAGTGGGCTGCACGGCCATGTTCGCCCCCATCGTGGTGCAGCGCAACACGCTGCTCAAGGAAATCCCGCTCTGCATCCTGGCCTCGCTGGTGCTGCTCGTAATGGGCAACGACGTGCTGCTGGACGGTGCGGCGGACAACGTGGTCAGCGTCACCGACGGCTTGGTGCTGCTCGGCT
Organism: uncultured Bacteroides sp.; assembly: GCF_949298305.1. Taxonomy (GTDB): domain Bacteria; phylum Bacteroidota; class Bacteroidia; order Bacteroidales; family Bacteroidaceae; genus Bacteroides. Next base: position 9,406 of record NZ_CASFWU010000083.1, read on the forward strand.
TCATGGCCATCTTCCTGAGCTATACGCTGGCCATCGCAAGGCCGACGGGCACCGCAGTCCTCACCCCCGGCCCCTCTCCCGAGGCGAGGGGAGAAGGAAACAGTCCGACAGTCGTTGTGGAAGACGGGACGGAAATCAGGGAGATGCCCCTGTGGCGGTCGGTGCTCTACATCGTGGGCGGACTGGCGGGCCTCATCTGGGGCGGACAGCTGTTTGTGGACGGTGCCTGTGGCGTGGCACGCTCGCTGGGCGTCAGCGAGTCGGTCATCGGACTGACGCTGGTGGCCGGAGGCACGTCGCTGCCCGAGCTGGCCACCAGCATCGTGGCCGCGCTGAAGAAGAACCCCGAGATAGCCATCGGCAACGTGGTGGGCAGCAACCTGTTCAACATCTTCTTCGTGCTGGGCTGCTCGGCCTCCATCACCCCCCTGCACCTGACGGGCATCGGCAACCTCGACCTGCTGGTGCTGGTCGGCTCCAGCGTCCTGCTGTGGATATTCGGCGTGTTCTTCGGCCGCCGCACCATCACCCGCGTGGAGGGCGCCGTGCTCATGGCCTGCTACGTGGGCTATACGGCGTGGCTCATCGCCCAGGCCGGCTGAGAAAAGAATCATACAGGCGCACCTGCAAAGAAAGAGGAAAATGATTAATTTTGCTCACTATTAAAAATGTCGCATCCAAAACAGGTAAAACGATGACACAAACCGAGGCCATCCTGATAGCAGAACTGAAGCGGGGCTCCAAAGAGGCCTTCGACCGGATTTACCGGCTCTATGCCGGCCGTCTGCTGGGCTACTGCCTGCAATATGCCAAGTGCAGGGAGGATGCCGAGGAGATGGTGCAGGATGTATTTGTGTCTCTGTGGAAGCACCGGGAAAGCATCCGCCAGGAAGAGACCCTGCGCTCGCTGCTGTTCACCATGTCCAGGCACCGCGTCATCAATGCCTGGCGCGCCACCCTCAACTCGCCCGTCTACGAGGACTACGTCAATTATCGGAACGAATATGTGGAGAACGAAGGGTGCCGACGGATGGAGTACGAAGAATACGTCAGGGTGGTAAAGGCTGCCATCGGCAGGCTGCCCTCCACGCAGCAGCAGGTCATCCGCCTCTCACGCTTCGGCCTGCTGTCCAACAAGGAGATAGCCGTCCGCCTCTCGCTGAGCGAACAGACGGTGAGGAACCAGCTCTCGATGGGGCTGAAGGCTTTGCGCGTGTGGCTCGAAGAGTCGTTGCCCGTGGCGGTGGTGATGATGATATTAAATATTGTGAACAAATGAGGCGGAAATGGTATTTTGAAGCAAACGGATTGTCTATAATAATGATATGAACGGATTGGAGCAGAAATATAGAAACGACACGCTGACGCCCGACGAACTGGCGCGGCTGCGGCAGCAGGTGAACGCCATGAGTGACGACCGCCTGGAGGAGTCGTTGCGCGAAGCCTGGGATGCCGCCGAGGACTGCCCGGCGGACGAACCCGCCCTGGACGAGCTGAAGAAACGGATAGACAGGCTGGCCTTTCCGCCCGAGAGACGGCTCCGCCCTCTCTACCTCAAGCTGGCGGGAGTGGCAGCCGCCGTCCTGTTCCTGCTGATGGCAGGCACTACGGCCTGGCTGTACAGAGAGAACAGACAACTGTCCGAGCAGGACTTCGTGTGCACCACGGGCAAGAACGAGCAGGTGACCCTGACCTTGCCGGACGGCACGACGGTGACGCTGAACTCCGAGTCGAAGCTGTCCTACAACCTGTCCCGCTACCGGGCGGACGAGCGTAGGGTGACCTTCGAGGGCGAGGGTTACTTCCAGGTGGCCAAGAACCCGTCCTGTCCGTTCACCGTTGATGCCAAGGGGCTGCAGGTAGCCGTCCTGGGTACGGCCTTCAATCTCCGTGCCCGCCCTCACGACGCCACGGCCGAACTGCTGCTGGAGGAAGGAAGCGTCCGCTTCGTATCCCTGAAGACCGGACAGAGCGTCGTCCTTTCGCCCCGCCAGAAGGCCATCCTCTACCGCGAACCCGGCACGCTGGCCGTGGACGGAGGCTCGGACGCAGTGGATGCCTCGACCTGGAAGCGGGGCGAACTGGTGTTCCGCAACGTGCCGTTGGGCGAGGTGCTCCAGACGCTGGAAGAGGTGTACGGCATGACCTTTGTCATGGAAGCTGGCGGCGTGGCCTATCGCGAAGACCTGTTCACCGGCGTCCTGAGCCGGACGGACATCAACGAGGCGCTGGAGGTGATAGAGCGCTCATACCATCTGACCGCCACGCTGAAGGACGGTACCGTCAGGCTGTCGGCCTCCCGCTGATTTTCCACTTATCTTGACAAGACAGTCCATGGCCGGCCTCGGCCCAGGACTGAGCCCCCCTCTCTATACGACGGAGGGTACCTCTCTATACGACTGAGGCTGCCTCTCTATACGGCTGAGAGGGCTTCTTTGCAACTGCTTCATTATCTGTCGTTTACAGAGAAACCCCCTCATGGTTACAAATCCTTACATTGAGGCTTGCGGGCAGGGCGGTGGCTGTATGTTCTTTAACATGTTTTTTTGTCGGTACAAAATCGTTTTCCGCTTGTCTTTACTTGCAGACAAGCTTGTTGGACGTATTAATTTTCAAGAACAGTTAATCTTAACAGTAAAAACATGATCAATCGGACAAAGATACAAAAGCTGCTCTGCGTGGCGGTCTGCCTGTTCTGCATAGGCATTGCAAACGCCTTTGCCCAGGAGCAGAAAGTGACCGTGGAACTGAAGAATGCCACCCTGAGACAAGTATTCAAGTGTATTGAGAAACAGACAACCTACCGGTTCTCGTATCGGAATTCGCTGATAGACGAACGGAATGACATCACCCTTTCCCACCGCAACGTGGGAGTGGCGGTAGTGCTCGAAGACGCCCTGAAGGGACGCGACCTGACCTACAGCATCGTTTCGCCCAAAAGCATCGTCATCAGCGACC
>NZ_CASFWU010000084.1 GCF_949298305.1 uncultured Bacteroides sp.
GCACGACGTGCTGCCAATACTCTGCGGCCATTGGCTGTAGCCATTCTCTCACGGAAACCGTGTTTGTTTCTTCTCTTTCTGTTGGAGGGTTGAAATGTTCTTTTCATCGTTATATCTTTTTTTATGTTATTATTCTCACGAATTCGGGCTGCAAAAATAGATACTTTTTTCAAATAAACCAAGCGATAACTCTTTTTCTCTCAAAAGTTTTTGCGATTTTTACCGAATTCCATTACTTTTGCACCCGCAAAACGAGGCAAATAGCAACTTACATATCCTAATAATAATAAAAGAACAGAGTATGATTAATGCCCAAGACATTAAAATCGGAACTTGCATCCGCATGGACGGCAAGCTCTATTTCTGCATCGACTTTCTGCATGTAAAGCCGGGCAAAGGTAATACCTTTATGCGTACCAAACTGAAAGACGTGGTGAACGGATACGTGCTGGAACGCCGCTTCAACATCGGCGAGAAGCTGGAAGACGTGCGCGTAGAACGCCGCCCCTACCAATACCTCTACCACGACGGTAACGACTACCAGTTCATGAACCAGGAAACTTTCGAACAGATACCCATCGCCCACGACCTCATCAACGGCGTTGACTTCCTGCTCGAAGGACAGATTGTAGATGTGGTTTCCGACGCTTCGACCGAAACCGTACTCTATGCCGACATGCCCATCAAGGTGCAGCAGAAGGTGACCTACACCGAGCCGGGTCTGAAAGGCGATACAGCCACCAACACACTGAAGCCCGCCACGGTTGAGTCCGGAGCCACGGTGCGCGTGCCCCTGTTCATCAACGAAGGCGAAACCATCGAAATCGACACACGCGACGGCTCTTACGTAGGCCGCGTGAAAGCATAAACCCCATCCCATCGGGAAAGCCTTGCAGGCGGCGGATTCCACATCCGCCGCCTGCTTGCGTTTGAGCCCCACAGCCCGCGGCCGCAACACCCGCAGACCATGCAGGCACGGTGCGCGGACCATGCAAGCGCCGCGCGCGGACCATGCAGGCACCGGCACGGAACCGCCAAACGCCCCGCCCGGACACCCCCGCGCCGCAGGCCGGAACCAGGGCGGCACTGCGGGGCCGGAACCGCGGCCGCAGAAAGAAAAAACGAATATCCGCCCCTTTTATTCGGCCATAACCGAATATTTTTCCTACTTTTGTGAGAATCAAGAAAGAAACATCCATCATGCGCTACTCCCTCATCATCCCCGTGTACAACCGTCCCGACGAAGTGGACGAACTGCTGCAGAGCCTCACCGCACAGACCTTCCGCGACTTCGAGGTCATCGTGGTGGAAGACGGCTCGGCCGTGCCCTGCCGCGACGTCGTGGAACGATACGCCGGCCGCCTCGACCTGCACTACTACGCCAAGCCCAACAGCGGCCCCGGCCAGACGCGCAACTACGGCGCCGAGCGCAGCCGCGGCGAATACCTTATTATACTGGACTCCGACTGCATCCTGCCCCCCGCCTACCTGGAGGCCGTGGAGGCCGGACTGAAGGCCGCACCCGCCGACGCCTTCGGCGGACCCGACCGCGCCCACTCGTCGTTCACCCCCATGCAGAAGGCCATCAACTACTCCATGACCTCGTTCTTCACCACCGGCGGCATCCGCGGCGGCAAGAAGAAGATGGACAAGTTCTACCCCCGCAGCTTCAACATGGGCATCCGCCGCGACGTCTACCAGGCCCTGGGCGGCTTCTCGCGCATGCGCTTCGGCGAGGACATCGACCTGAGCATCCGCATCTTCAAGGGCGGCTACCGCTGCCGCCTCTTCCCCGACGCGTGGGTGTACCACAAGCGGCGCACCGACCTGAAGAAATTCTTCAAGCAGGTGCACAACTCGGGCATTGCCCGCATCAACCTCTACAAGAAGTACCCCGACTCGCTGAAGCCGGTCCACCTGCTGCCCGCCCTCTTCACGCTGGGAACCGCCGTGCTGCTGCTGGGCACCCCGTTCTGCCCCTGGTCGCCCCTGCCCCTGCTGCTCTATGCCCTGCTGGTGCTGGCCGACTCCACCGCGCAGAACCGCAGCCTGCGCATCGGCCTCTACTCCATCGCCGCCGCCTACATACAGCTCATCGGCTACGGCACGGGCTTCTGGCGCGCGTGGTGGAACCGCTGCGTGCGCGGCCGCGGCGAATTCGAGGCTTTCAAGAAGAACTTTTATAAATAGTGAACAAGGAGACGAGGGGACAAGGAGACGAGGGGACGAGGGGACGAGGGGACAAGTTGACAAGTTGACGAGTTGACAAGTTGACGAGGGGACAAGGCCTTGTTACTTGAGAACTCGTCAACTCCTTCCACTAAAAGCCCGCCCCTCGTCCCCTCGTCAACTTGTCAACTCGTCAACTTGTCAACTCGTCAACTTGTCAACTCGTCAACTTGTCAACTCGTCAACTTGTCAACTTGTCAACTTGTCAACTCGTCAACTCGTCAACTTGTCAACTCGTCAACTTGTCAACTTGTCAACTTGTCAACTTGTCAACTCGTTAACTCGTCAACTGAAAAAACCATGAACAAACTCACCATCAAACAACTGGCCGCCGAAGACCGGCCGCGCGAGAAAATGATGCTGAAAGGCGCCGAAGCCCTGAGCGACGCCGAACTGCTGGCCATCCTCATCGGCTCGGGCAACGCGGAAGAAAGCGCCGTGTCGCTGATGCAGCGCGTGATGAACGCCTGCGGCAACGACCTCAACCGGCTGGGCAAGTGGGAAGTGCGCGACTTTGCCCGCTTCAAGGGCCTGGGCCCCGCCAAGAGCGTCACCGTCATGGCCGCCCTCGAGCTGGGCAAACGGCGCAAGCTGCGCGAGCCCGCCGAACGGCAGACCGTCAGCAGCTCGACGGACATCTACGAACTGTTCCATCCCCTGCTGTGCGACCTGCCCACCGAAGAGTTCTGGGTGCTGCTGCTCAACCAGGCCGGCAAGGTGATAGACAAGGTGCGCATCAGCCGCGGAGGCATCGACCAGACCAGCGCCGACGTGCGCACCATCCTGCGCGAGGCCCTGCTGCAACGCGCCACCCAGCTGGTGCTGGTCCACAACCACCCCTCGGGCAACACCCGCCCCAGCCCCGACGACCGCCGCCTGACCGAAAACGTGAAACGCGCCGCGCAAACCATGAACATACGCCTGACGGACCACGTCATCGTCACCGACGGAGCCTACTTCAGCTTCAACGACGAAGGCTGCCTCTGACGAAGGAGGAAAAGCCGCTCCGCACCCGCAATCGACCTCCAGAAACACGGAGGGAGGAAAATATTGTTCCAATATTCACTATTTTCCTCCCCTTTTGTACTATTTTCCCCATCGGCCTGCCCCAACTCTTTTAATTTTGCAGTACATCTTAAAAGAGTGAGATACTATGAAAACTGCAAACCTCCATCCCACAGGCGGCCCTCACCTCACAACACCGAAGGCAGACACGGCCAGCCAAGCCCGCCGGCAGACCTTTCCTCCCGCGAAAAGAGTCTTCCGCGAAAGGGCCCTCCTTCCCCAAAGCGTTCATAAACAGCTAACAATCAACTGATTGCACACAAACCGTAACCAATCTGAAACAACAACGTAATACGAAGCACCTACTTTTGCACCGCAAGCAAAAAGCAAGAGACTTAAATAGGAAAAACTATTATTTAACTAAAATCTAATTTTATGCTGAATGTACATTTTAAAAGAGAAAGGACACTGATGCAAAGCATCGTCTTTGTCATGTTCCTGCTAAGCAGTACCTTAGCATTTGCACAAAACACAGTGACCGGTAAAGTTACCGACAAGGCGGGCGAACCCCTGCCGGGTGTAAATGTTCTCGAAAAGGGAACCACCAACGGAAGCATCACCGACCTGGACGGCAAGTACTCCATCCAGGTAGAGAAAGGCAAAAGCCTGATATTCTCCTACATCGGCTTCACCACCCGCGAAGTGACCGTAGACAAGAACGTCATCAACATCGCCCTCCAGGAAGACCTCCAGGCCCTGGACGAAGTGGTAGTCATCGGCTACGGCAGCATGCAGCGCAAGGACGTCACCAGCTCCATCACGACCGTGAAGGCAGACAAACTGAATGTGGGTACCTATACAGATCCCGCCCAGTTGCTACAAGGCAAAGTGCCGGGCCTGACCATCACCCAGAGCAGTGACCCGAACGCCGGAACTTCCTCCATCACCCTGCGCGGTGCCTCTTCACTGCGTGGCGGCGAAGCCATGGAACCTTATTATGTAGTAGACGGAGTGCCGGGCGTATCTTTGGCACTGATTGCCCCCGAAGACATCGAGAGCATCGACGTACTCCGCGACGCTACCGCAACCGCCATCTACGGTTCAAAGGCAGCCAATGGTGTGATTATCGTCACCACCAAGAAAGGCAAGACAGGCAAGGCCAGCGTCACTTACAGCGCCTACATAGCCGCTGACAAGGTGATGAAGAACCTCGACATGATGTCCGCAGCCGACCTGCGCGCTTACGCCAAGGCCAACAACTTCACCATCGACAACGACTTCGGCGCCAACACCGACTGGCAGAAAGAAGTGCAGCGCACGGCCTTCACGCACAACCACAACGTATCCATCAGCGGCGGAAACGAACATACCTCCTACACAGCCAGCATCAACTACATGGAGAAGCAGGGTGTCATCAGAGGTACAGACATGGACCGCCTCATCGGCCGCGCTTTCGTACAGACCAAAGCTCTGAACGACCGCTTGACGCTATCCATGAACCTGAACGCCAGCATCACCAACAACAACTCCGTTGAGACCGGCAGCGACAACACCAGTGTTTACGATGCCATGAACTACTACTCTCCGCTGGTTCCCGTACGCAACGAGGACGGCAGCTGGTTCAAGTACGAAGGTGTTTCCCAGAACTACAACCCGTTGTCCCTGATCAACGAAGACACCTACCACCACCAGACCAAGAAATTGCAGGGAACTGCCAAGGCAGCCCTGGACATCATGGAAGGTCTGCAATGGAACGCTACCCTGTCTTACCAGAACGAACAGTTCCTGTGGGACGAATACCACACTTCCCAGTCACAGCTGACTACCGTTAAAGACAATGGCCAGGCACACCGCCGCACCACGATGGACACCAAGAAAGTGTTCGAGACTTATCTGAACTATGACAAGACGTTTAACGACATCCACAAACTGAACATCATGCTCGGTTACTCCTGGGAAGAGACAACCAAGGCCGACGGCTACGGTCTCACCGTCTACGACTTCTACAACGACGTTCTGGGCTACAAGAACATGGGCATGGCCAACAAGATGGACGGCATCAACGGCATCTGGTCTTCCGCCGAAAGCACTTTGCGCATGATTTCATTCTACGGACGTGCCAACTACAGCTTCAACAGCAAGTATCTGTTGCAGGCCACTGTACGCCGTGACGGTTCTTCAGCCTTCGGTGTCAACAACCGCTGGGCTACCTTCCCCTCCTTCTCAGCCGCATGGCGCATCTCTGAAGAAGAGTTTGCCCAAGACTGGGGCTTCGACGACTTGAAGCTGCGTGCCGGTTACGGCGTCAGCGGTAACTCACTGGGCTTCGACCCCTATCTGCCCCAGATGGTTTACGGCGGTACAGGCTGGTTCACGTATGTAGACGCCAACGGCGTTGCTACCGATTACCGCACCATCGGCGCATTGCGCAACTCCAACCCCGACCTGAAGTGGGAATCCACCTCCATGTTCAACGTAGGCGTTGACTTCTCCATCCTGGGCGGACGCTTGGGCGCAACCGTTGAGTACTACGTGAAGAAAACCTCCGACCTGATTCTGGACTATGCCGTTTCCACCAGCAAGTACCAGTACGGCACCATGTGGGCCAACGTAGGCGACATCACCAACAAGGGTATCGAAGTCAGCATCAACGCCATCCCCGTCCAAGTCAAGGACTTCCAGTGGAGCACAACCTTGAACCTGTCACACAACAAGAACACTGTTGACAAACTGTCTAACGACACCTACTCGGTAGATTACATCAACAAGGCCAACCCGAACATCGGCGGCTTCTCGCAAACCAATTCCATCCAGCGCATCATGGAAGGCGAACCCATCGGTACTTTCTACATGTATCACTGGGCCGGATACAACGAGGACGGAATCTCCATCTTCGATGAATACGACGAAGAAGGCAACCTCATCGGCACGACCACCAATCCGGGCGAGAAAGACCGTGTGAAAGTCGGTTCCGCACAACCGAAGCTGACCTTGGGCTGGAACAACACACTGACCTACAAGAACTGGACACTGACCGCCTTCTTCCAGGGCGTATTCGGCAACAAAATATTCAACGCCACCCGTGCCCAATACAACAACGTAACCAACATCAAGGTGGGCAAGAACGGCCTGAAGGAAATCATGACCGACCAGCACGCCAACGACACAGGCGCCCAGGCACCGTCCGACCGCTACCTGGAAGACGGCAGTTACCTGCGTCTCTCCACCCTGAGTCTGGGATACGACTTCGGTAAGATTGGGAACTGGATTAACAGCCTGAAGCTGACCGCCACCTGCAACAACGTATTCACCATCACCGGCTACTCCGGCACAGACCCCGAAGTCAGCCTGGGCGGTGTAGAACCGGGTATCGACTGGCGCAACTCCTTCTATCCGCGTACCCGCACCTTTATGTTAGGACTGAATGTAAACTTCTAATTTTAACAGACTACCATTATGAAAAATATATTTAAGCTATTTATATCAGCCGGATTCCTGGCAGCAGCAACCGCCGGGTGTACCGACCTTGATGTGGAAATTACATCCCAACTGACTGAATTTCCGGATTCAGAGATTGCAGCCGAGGCCAAGCTGTCCGATGTCTATTACAAATTCCGTGGGCCATTGGGACGCCGCTACAACGAACTTTGCGAGTTCTCCAGCGACGAATTCTCGGGCATCTCTTTCGACGGTGACTATTACAACAGCGGTGAGAACTCACACCCCACCCTTCACATGCTGAATGCAGACGACCCCACCATCGACTGGTATGGTGACATGACATCAGGCATCACAAGCTGCAACAAGGCCATCCTCGACCTGGGCGGTGAAGACGAACCTGCCGCAGCTCCCGCCCTCGCCATGCGTGCATTCTACCACTTCATCCTGATGGACCTGTGGGGAGCTACTCCCATTCTGGACCACCTGCTCGAGGACAACGAAGCCATCGACCGCTCTCCGCGTCCCGAAGTGGCCGCCTTCATCGAAGCCGACCTGCTGAAAGCCATCCCCAACCTGACACAGGAAGTCAACGCCGGAACCTATGGCAAACCGACCTACTGGATGGCCAAGGCGCTGCTTGCCAAACTCTATCTGAACTGGGGTGTATATTCCTGCGCAGATGTGGCAACCTATTCTCCTTCCGTTTCCAACCCGAAGCTGAATGACTGTATCGCCATTTGCGACGAAATCATCAACAACGGCCCGTTCGACCTCAGCAACAGCTATCGCGAGAAGTTCTGGCCTGAAAACGGCTCGCACATCAAAGACTTCATCTACGCCATGCCGTTCGACCGCATTACGGCCCAGGGCATGACCTACGCCCGTTTCCGCACCTGGAGACAAATGAACTCCCTCGACCCGTCCATGTACGGCTTCAAGCTGAGCGCATCCGTCGGCGGCAACATGGCTGTCAATCCCAATGTAGTAGACCTGTTGTCATTACCGGGCGACGAACGCAACCAGTCCATCGTGGGCGGCCCCATCTACTTCTACGACAATAATCGCAACCTGACCACCGAGCCCGTGCTCTACAACGGCGAACAGTTGGTATTCACAAAAGAAATCAAACTGAAGGAAGGCAGTGTACCCGAAGAGCTGAACACCGGCAAGGACGTAAACGGCTGGTCGCAAGGCTACAAGTCCGTGAAGTGGTTCCCCACTTACGATGACTACGTAAACGGCCGCAACCAGAGCAACGACGTGCCCGTATTCCGCTTCGCCGACATCATCCTGACCAAGGCCGAAGCCCTGCTGCGCGGCGGCCAGGCCACTACGGGCGACACGCCGACCTCTCTGCTGAACCAGATCCGTACTTACGTAAACGCACCGCAGTTTGAAGGCGAGGCTACCCTGCAAGACATTCTGGACGAACGTGGCCGCGAGTTCTTCGACGAGAACTGGCGCCGCAACGACCTCATCCGCTTCGGCAAGTTTGAGGACGACTGGGCACTGAAACATGTGGTGAACCCCAATGCCAAGACTGAACTGTTCCGCCGCATCTGCCCGATTCCGACAAATGTGATGAACGTGAACACCAACTGGACCCAGAACCCGGGTTATTGATTATCGTATTTTTTTAAGGTAAAGACAAACGATTGTTTTACTTAGAGTTTGAATAGAGAAGGAGCCTTGTATTGCATCCGCAGGAATGCCGTCCAGCGGATGTCAATGCAAGGCTTTTGTGTCATTGGCTGGATAGGCGGGGTATGCAGGCTATTGCACATTGCAGGTTATCCTTGCATGGCTCCGCTTCATTCACTTGCGAATTTAGGATTATGAAGAAGAATATTTTATTATCGCTTATGGTAGGGTGCTGCCTTTGCCTGCATCTGCCGGCGCGTGGCGCAGACGGGAAGGACTATGAGAAGGAGTTCCCCCTTTCCCGACACGTCGACCCGCGCATCGGCTCCGAAGGCCTGGGGCGCGTGTTCATCGGGCCGTCGTGCCCCTTCGGGATGGTGAAGCCCTCGCCGGACTGCACCCCCTCGCCCAACAGCGGATGGCTGCCCATGCCCGAACGGGTGGACGGCTTCGCGCAGGTACACGTCAGCGGCACGGGCGGCGGACCGAAGTACGGCAACGTGCTCGTGACGCCCTTCAGCGGCGCAGCAGACCGCACGCAGCACCTCGACTACCGCGAGTATGAGAACATCCGACTGGGCTACTACGACACGCGTTTCCAGGGGAGCGGCATCCGCACGGAGATTACCACCGCCGAGCGGGCCTCGTTCTACCGCTTCACCTATCCCGAGACGGCGGAGAAGGGGCTGGCCATCGACGCCGGGTTCTTCCTGGGCGAAAACCCCGTGCCCGACGCCCGCGAGGCGCAGCAGTTCGTAGGCTCGGAAATACAAATTCTGTCAGACACCGAGGTGTGCGGCTACACCCGCATCCGCGGCGGATGGAACAACGGGCGGGCCTACACCGTCTACTTCTACGCCCAGACCGACCGACCCTTCAGCGCCTCGGCCACGTGGAAGGGCGACAGCATCACGACCGACCGCTCGCAGTACGACACCCACCAAAAGACGGGCGCCCTGCTGAGCTTCGACGGCGGCGGAGGCACGCTGCAACTGAAGGTGGGCATCTCCTTCCTGAGCTGCCTGCGCGCCCGGGCCAACGCCCACGGCGAAATCCCCCACTGGTCGTTCGAGGAGGTACACCGCAACCTGCTTTCCAAGTGGGAAGCCCTCCTTGCGAAGATAGAGATTGACCCCCAAGCGCCCGAAGCGCACAAGCGCATGTTCTACACGGGACTCTACCACACCATGCTGATGCCCGTGGACCGCACGGGCGAGAACCCGCTGTGGAGCGACCCCGAGCCCTACTACGACGACTTCTACGCCATCTGGGACACGTACCGCACGTCGTCGCCACTCATCACCCTCATCGACCCCAAGCGGGAGGCGGACATCGTGCGCTCGCTGGTGAACATCGGCAGGCGCGACGGCTACATGCCCGACGCACGCAGCGGAAACTGCAACGGGCGGACGCAGGGCGGCTCCAACGCCGAAATCGTCATTGCCGACGCCTTTGTGAAGGGGCTGGAGGGCATTGACTACGAACAGGCCCTGCAAGCCATGCTGAAGGACGCCACCGCCGACCCGGGCGACCGCCACGAGGCCGAGGGACGCGGCGGACTGCGCGAATACCTGGAGCTGGGCTACGTGCCCTGGGGCATCGACCGCGCGGGCAACCGCACCGTGGAGTACAGCTACTGCGACTACGCCATCGCCCTCGTGGCCAAGGGGCTGGGAAAGGAAGAGCTGTACCGCCACTACCTGAAGCAGAGCGGCAACTGGAAGAACCTCTGGCGCGACGACTACCGCCACGGCGGCGCCCGCGGCTTCATCATGCCCCGCGACGCACAGGGACAGTGGCTGGACAGCCTGCCCTACGGCCACAGCCGCCTCGTGCAGCCCAAGTACGTCTACACGCCCCTGACCTTCGAGGGGCCGTGGTACACGCCCTGGTGGAGCATGTTCTTCTACGAGGCCTCGTCGTGGGAATACTCGCTCAGCATCCCCCACGACGTGCCGGGACTGATTGAGAAATGCGGCGGCCCGCAGGCCTTCGAGCAGCGGCTGGACACATTCTTCATCCGCAACTACTACAACGTCAACAACGAGCCTTCGTTCCTCACCCCCTGCCTCTACCACTGGCTGGGCAAGCCCTGGCGAAGCAGCGACCGCATCCACGCCATCCTGACGGAGAGCTACAGCGACGGTCCCGCAGGCCTGCCGGGCAACGACGACTCGGGCGCCATGTCCTCGTGGCTGGCTTTCCACATGATGGGCCTCTACCCCAACGCCGGGCAGGACTACTACCTCATCAACACGCCCCTGCTGCGCTCCACCACCCTCCACCTGGCCGATGGAAGCGACTTCCACATCGTGGCCGAAGGCCTCTCGGAGAAGAACCGCTACATCCGGAGCGCCACGCTCAACGGCGAGGACTATCCCTGGTCTGCCCTGCGCCACCGCGACCTGAAGGCGGGCGGCACGCTGGTGCTGAAGATGGGGAAGAAACCTACGGACTGGGGAAAAGAGATGTTCAAACCCGAATAACCAGACAAGGACCATGAAACAGAAAATAGCCATCGCCCTGCTCCTGCTGGGCACCTCGCTCGGAGCCGCCGCGCAGAACGCCCTGCCGGACACGCTGCTCTTCGTCTTCAAGCTGCACGGACAGACGCGCAAGTATGAAATGACCTTCACGCCCCGCAACGACTCCCTCGTGCTGGACTGGCGCATCCTGCGCAACCTGCGCTGGCAGCAAGGCTCGTTCACCCTGATGCCCCAAGCCCTGGAGAAGGGCACACAGCTCAGCTTCCTCATGCCCGAGGACGGCCGCCATGTAGCCCTGCCCGTCCACGAGACGGCCTACCTGATATCGCGCCAGGCCTACCGCCAACTGAAAGCCTCACGCAGCTTTGACTACAACCGTACCCGCTACGAACTGCTGGACAGCGACAGCCGCGCCGCAGGCTATCCCCTGCTGCACGTGCACGACCGCCAGGAAGGCGCCGAAATGTGGATTCTGGACCATCCCGCCCTGCCGCTGGTGTGGCGCATGAAGGACAACCCGCTGGAGATAAACTGGGAAATAAACAAGTAAAGAAAAGCGGCTCTTCCGAGCCGCTATACACAGGAGATGTTGCTACGGTTACGCCCGTTGAGCGCTACTCCACCCTCCAGTCGCTGATGGTGCCCGTTTCCGACGAGAACGCGGCACCTATCTGATATACCCGCCGCGGGTCGGCAGAGTATTCGCGGACATAGCCCTTGGCGTGTATCTGCTGCAAAGCCTCTGCGGCCGTGCCGTCCAGCTTGAACTCGAAGACGTAAATCTGCATCGGCGTCTCCACCACGCAGTCCACACGGCCCTGGCTCTGCGGCTTCTCCACGTAGACCGTGTAGACGCTGATGAGGCGCATGATGAGGTAGAAAGTATATTGGAAGTAACGCTCCCTTTCCGCTTCGTTCTCCTTGCGCCGCATGGTGTAGGGAATGCCGGCC
>NZ_CASFWU010000085.1 GCF_949298305.1 uncultured Bacteroides sp.
GATGGTACCGTCGGCGTTCATGGCATCCTTGCCCACACAGCGGGTGTCGGGCACTTGTTTTGCCAATACTACGATTTTCAAACTCATGATATTAAATAAATAATTAGTATGATATATATATCTTTTTGCCGGTGCCGGCATGGGGGATGATGCCTTCCCCTGTCCTGTCTGTCCGGCCAACCTGTCAGCCTGCAAATTTACGGAAAGTGTCGGGTTTGGCAAGAAATCGGGGCAGAAAATGCACATTACGGGCGGAAATGAGCAATGAAGGTGTGTCAAAATTAAAAGTGGCTGACTTCTTGTAGTTTTTTTGGCACGGATTACGCGGATAACGCGGAGAAAGAAGAATAACAATCCGCGAATGTCCGTGTAATCCGTGCCTAAAGGAAAGCAGCTTCTTAATTTGACACACCTTCATTGTTTCCGTCACTCCGCCCTGTCGGGGGGCGGGGCTGACCGTATTGTCCTTGTCTTACCGGATGCCCAGCTTGGCCTTGATCTCGGCGGGCACGGCGTCCTTGTGAACCAGGATGTTCATCGTCTTGTAGGCCACGAAGGCTTTCGACGCATACCAGATGCCGTTGTACTTGCCGCTCAATCCCCAGGAGTTCTTCACCATGAAGTATTCCTTGCCGTTCTGGTCCTTGGCGATGCCATAGATCAGCATGCCGTGGTCGTCCGTCGTCTCCCAGTTGTCGAAGGCGGTCTGGCGCATTTCCTGCGTCACCTCAATCTCGGGCAGGGGACGGCTGGTCAGTTCCTTGCGCTTGTCGGTGGCGGTCATGCCTGTCCAGCGTGCCATGTCGCTGCCCGTCAGTTCGGCGCCGCGGGCTGCGTCGGGCATGACGGCGATGCCGTCGCGTGTGAAGCCCTGTTCGCTCACGTCGCTGCCCCAGGCAAAGGTATAGCCCGTGCGCACGGCGTTGTCCATCACGGCCATCAGCTCGTCAAGGGGCAGGTTGTACGACAGGCCGTTGCGCCAGTTGTCCTGAATCTCGATGGAGAACTGCGTGTAGAACGGATGGTGCGTGTACGAGGTCAGCGACACGTAGTCGTCCGAGTCGATGCCCAGGCTTTCGGCGAAGCTCTGCGGGGTATATTCCTTGCCCTGGTAAGTGAACCTCTCGGGGCACTGGCCCAGGTAGGTGTCATAGATGGCGCTCAGGCCGTTCTTCCATACGGGTGTCAGCTTGCTGAAGTTGCCCTTGCCGATGGCTTTCACGTAGGCACCGGCCACGGCGTCCAGTTCGTTGTGTACGGGCAGCGAGTCGCCGTACATGATGCCCGGCATGGCTTCCTGGGGCACCATTCCGTAGTTCTTCAGGCAGTACATGGCGTCGTAGAAGCTGCCGCCGGGGCCCCAGGGGGCGTCGCCGTGGTAGCGCACGTAGTTGGCGCCGCGGTCCACCATCGTACGGTGTACGACGAACATTTCGGACAGGTCATACGTGCCCTTGCCCATGCGCAGCAGTTCGCTCTCCAGGAAGGCGAGGCTCGAGAAGCTCCAGCACGTGCTCGAGCGGTTCTGGTTCTTGATGCTCGTAATGGGGTTTTCCTTGACGGTGGTAAACACGAAACCCTCTTCTTTGGGTTCATTCTTTTTCTTGGCCGACAGGTCGAAGGCCACCAGGGCCAGCGCGGCGATGAGGATAGCTTTTTTCATCATGTTGAACAGGTTTTGATTTACTTGTTTCTGGTTGTTTTGATACTGACAAGTTCTTGTCCGGTTGCAAATATAAGCAGAATCTTCCGATTACCGCCATCTTTCCCCCGGTTTTTGGGGTGAAGCGCGTCCGCACCGCCCCATATATGGGTGAAATATTTGGGGGCTTTTGAGTTGATGGGTTTTTGAGTTGATGAGTTTTAGGGGGGGGGACGTGTGGGCAATGGACCACAGATGACGCAGATTGGGACGGATGACCACAGATATTTTTGGTTTTTGAGTTGATGGGTTTTTGAGTTGGTGAGTTTTTGAGTTGATGAGTTTTTGAGTTGGTGAGTTTTTAAGTTGATGAGTTTTTAAGTTGTTAGGTTGGTGAATTCTTGCGGCCACCCACGTGTAGGGGCGGGGTCTGCCCGCCCTGTATGCATCCACGTTGTAGTGCGGCGTGTGTGGGCAATGGACCACAGATGACGCAGATTGGGACGGATGACCACAGATTTTTTTAGTTTTTGAGTTGATGAGTTTTTGAGTTGTTAGGTTGGTGAATTCTTGCGGCCACCCACGTGTAGGGGCGGGATCTGCCCGCCCCTACACGTCCCCACGCCGCAGGGCATTCACCATTCACCATTAATCATTAACCATTATCCCCGTCCCCATGCACGCGGTAAGGTGCGCGGCACGCACGCGGGGAAGGTGCGCGACACGCACGCGGTAAGGTGCGCGACACGCACGCGATAAGGTGCGCGATGCGCACGCGGTAAGGTGCGCGATGCGCGCACGGTAATGCGCACGACACGCGCACGGCAATGCGCACGGCACGCGCACGGTAAGGCGCACGCCACGCGCACGGTAATGGTTGCCAGAGGTGGCCTTTCACTCAGTCAAAGGTGGCCTTTCACTCAGTCAGAGGTGGCCTTTCACTCAGTCAGAGGTGGCCTTTCACTCTGTCAAAGGTGGCCTTTTGTTTTCAGGCCGCCACCCGGCCCGTTTTTCAGGGACTATTTTATCCAATCAGCCGAACTTAGGGCCCGGCTTTTATTGTTGCCCTGGTTCCAGTGTGGGTAAGAAGTCCTCGCCTATTGTATAAGACCACGCTGAGCCCGCACTCTGTAATGCTTCGTTCATTGATGTCATGGCTGATGTCCAGGTAACATCCGTGCCGTCCACCTTGGTGGTTTCGCCGGTACCTACCTGGTCTTCACCGATGCCTTGTTCCTGGCCGTTGTCTCCCCAGTAGCAGGCGGTGATGATACCGCCATACGGCATGAGGCCCTTGCGTCCCGCCACGCCGCCTGTGGCTCCGTCCGAGCCTTTGACAGTCCCTTTGGCATGGTAGCAGGCAGTCAGGGTGCCTGAATCGTTGCTTCCCGTTACGCCGCCTACATAGACGGTGCCGTTTCCGCTACCGGTCACGCTGCCCCAGGCATAGCAGGCGGTCAGGATGCCACCTCCGTTAGTTCCCACCACGCCGCCAGCAAAATAGGAGTCTGTACCGTTACTTACAAGGGTCACGCTGCCCGTGGCATAGCAGGCGGTCAGGGTGGCACCATTATTCGTTCCACCTACCACGCCGCCGGCTGTATTCCCGGCATTCACTGTGGCCGAGGAGCTGCACCCGGTGATGGAACCGCCCGTTTGAGAGCCTACTACACCGCCTACAATGCTGTTTTTTCCTCTACCGCTGACGCTGCCCGACACGAAGCAGTTTTCAAGGGTGCCATCGCTCCATCCCGCCACGCCGCCGACATCGCTCATATCGTTATCGCTTTCTATCTTCACGTCCTTCAGCGTCACGTTCTTCACCTTGCCGTCGTCGCCGATGTAGCCGAACAGGCCCGCATATTTGTCACTTCCCGTAACGGTCAGCCCCGTGATGGTATAGTTGCCGCCGTCGAAGGTGCCGGTGTATGGTTGGCTTTCAGTCCCTATCGGCGTCCAGTCCCCGGTCAGGGTGATGTTGCCGGTCAGGGTGATGTCGATGTCGGTCTGTCCCTCTTCGTTCACCAGCTTGGCGATGTTCTTCAGGCCCTCGGCGGAGGTCACGGTGTAGTTGCCCTGTCCGTCGTCGGTATAGCCCGGGTCTTTTGCCGCGGCGAGGGAGACGGTGTAGGTATATTCCTCGCCCGCCTTCCATTCGGTAGTGTCCTTCATCCGGTAGACGTAGGACTTGCCGTCGGCGAAGGTGCAGGTGACGAAGGCCGTGCCCGCTGTCACCGTCTGCGGGGCGACGAGGGCGGCGTAGGTGTCGTTGCCCTCGGCATGCGGGGTGATTGCAGCCGGGTTGCCGTCCACGGTGGAGAGGCCGGTCAGCTGCACGGACGCCAGCCCGTCGGTGTAGGTCGTCAGGGCGACGCGCACGAGGGCGGTGCGGTGGGCGAAGGCGAGGGTGGGCGCGCCGTAGGTCACCGTCTGCTCCTCGGCGGCGATGAGGTCGCTCTCCCGGAAGTCCTCGTCCCCGCTCTGGTCGGCACGGACCTTGACGGCGGGCAGGTCCTCCTCGCCGTTGTAGGGCCACCAGGCGGTGACGGTGGCCTCGTCGTGCCCCGTCCAGTAGTGCGGGTTGTCGGAGGCCAGCGTGGCGCGGGTGTTGTCGGTGGCGTCAGGCGTCACGGTGTACGCCTTCACGTCCCCGCCCATCCGTACTGCCACGTCCGTGACGCCGTCCCAGTCGCCGTCCACGGGGGCGCGGGTGCCGGCGGAGGAGAGGCCGGTGGCGGTGAAGGTCATGGCAGCCCCCTCCGCTCCCCCCGCGGGGGAGCTTGGCTCGTCCTGCGTGCAGGCGGCGAGGCCGGCCGTCAGGGCGAGGGCTGCATATAGATAAATGGTCGTTCGTTTCATGATGCCTGGTGTTTAGGGGTCGTTATTGTTTCTTTTGCAGTTCGGGCAGGTCGTTGTCGCCGGGTATGTATTCCCAGCCTGTGCCGCTCAGGGCGGTGTTCATCTGTGCAATGGCTGTCTGCCAGGTAACGTCAGTGCCGTCCACCTGCGTGGCTTCGTCGGTACCTACCTGGTCTATACCGATGCCTGTGTCGGGGCTGTCGCTCCAGTAGCAGGCGGTCAGGGTGCCGAAGTTGTATCCCGCTACGCCGCCTGTACCGTCTTGACCGTTGACAGTCCCCGTGGCATGGTAGCAGGCAATGAGGGTGCCGCTATCGTTGTATCCCACCACGCCGCCACCGTATTTAGTGCCGCTCACGTCGCCCGTGGCATAGCAGGCGGTCAGGGTGTTGTTATTACCATTTATGTCACCTGCCACGCCGCCGGCATCGTACGTTCCCACCACGGTGGCCGAGGAGCCGCACCCGGTGAGGGAACTGCCAAATAGATAGCCCGCCACGCCGCCGGCATAGTAGCCGCTGACGTCCCCCGACACGAAGCAGTTTTCAAGGGTGCCCGAGCACTGTCCCGCCACGCCGCCGGCATTGCCCATGCTGTGAGTGGTTGTTATCTGCACGCCCTCCAGCGTCACATCCTTCACCGTGCCGCCTCGGCCGATGTAGCCGAACAGGCCCGCATTTTCGCCATCTGTCGTAACGGTCAGCCCCGTGATGGTCTTGCCGCCGCCGTCGAAGGTGCCGGTGTATGCGTTGCTGGAGTCTGTGCCTATCGGCGTCCAGTTGCTTTGGTCGGCGGCCACCTCGGGCAGGGTGATGTCAGCGGTGAGGGTGCAGTTCAGCCTCCAGCCGCCGCTCCGCACGGCGTCCGCCCACGCCTGCAGGCCGTCGGCGTTGTACACGTTGTAGCCCGTAACGTTGCTCTGGTCGTCTGTTGTGGTGGTATAGCCCAGGTCTTCCACGGCCTCGCCGCTCTCGCCGTTGCCGGGCTTCCAGTCACCGATGGTGCTCCCCTCCAGCGTCAGGCCGGTGGCGTTCACGCTGACGATGTATCTGTAGCTGCTGCCCGCCTCCAGCTTGATGTTGCTCTGGGGGAGGAAGGAGAAGGTGCCGTTGCCCAGCTCCACCCGGATGAAGGGCTTGCCCGCCGCAACGGTCTGCGGGAGAACGAGGGCCTCGTAGGTGCCGCCCGGGTGGTATGTGTAGATGGTGGCGGGGTTGCCGTAGAGGGTGGAGAGGTTCACGAGGCTCACCTTGGCTCCGGCTACGCTCGCGATGCCGTTGCCGGCCTGCAGGCTGACGGTCACGCGCGCCGTGCGATGGGTGAAGGTGAGGGTGGGTTTGTCGTAGGTCACCGTCTGGTCGATGGCGGAGATGAAGTCGCTGTTCTGGAAGTCTGCCAACTTACTTTGGTCAGCCGCCACCTGCACGTCGGGCATCTGTGTGATGTCGGTATCATCGAGAGGCCACCAGGCCGAGACGGTAATCGGGTCGCGGCTCGTCCAGTAGAAGGGGTCGGCCGCGTTGGAGAGGGTGGCGCTCCGGTATCCGTCGGCATCGGAGGCCGTCACGGTGTATTCCTTTACCGCGTCGCCCATCTTGAGCGCCACGGTCTGCACGCCCTGCCAGTCGCCGTCCACGGTGGCGCGCGAGGCGGGCGTTGCCACGGCGGTGAGGCCGGAGGCTTGGATGATTACGGGAGCCCCCTCCACTCCCCCCGCGGGGGAGCTTGGGTCGTCGTTGTTGCAGGCGGCAAGCGCGAGGGCCAGCGCTGCGATTGCAAAAAGTCTGGTTTTCATATTCGCTTGTACTTTATTTCGATGATTTATAAATAACCGCAGGTTGCGGAAGTAAATACTTACACTCAAGTCTTACATTTGCGCATCTACATCATTGGCCGGTATATCATTCCAGGGCTGGATGTCGGCGGACTGCACGTCGATGTCCGTCTTGTTGACGGTGATGTTGAACACATAGTTGTTGCCGGGCTTCAGTTCGTTGCTGTCTATGTTGAGGGTAGCTTGGTAGGTTTCGCCGTCAACGACGATGTGGATGGGCAGTCCGTCGGGGGCGGGTTGGGGCAGCACGATGAGCCTCGAGATGCATTGCTTGCCGGCCTCGGCCGAAGCGGTGAGGTCGATGGTGAGGGGCTCTGCCTGGGTGGCGGTGGCGGTGGCGGTTCCGGTGGCGGTGTCGAAGGTGCCGGTCGGCTTCAGGTTGTCCAGGGTGTAGCCTTCGAGGGTGGCAAAGGAGATGTCATCGCCTTCGATGAAGGTCAGTGTAATCTGGCTCATGCAGTGGGCGAAGCGGAACTTCACCTCGGGCTGGAACTTGCTGGCAGTGGCTCCGCCGGCATAGAGGAAGTCGATGCCGGGCTGGAGGGCTGCCGTCTGGGTGGCCGCTCCGGTCTCGACGTTGATGACGCCGGGGTCGGTACCGGCCGTTCCGCAGTAGGGATAGTAGGCGCGGAAGGTTACTTCGGCATCGTCCTGGAAGTAGATGGTGCCACCCTGGGGCAGGAACTTCTTGTCCTGATAGAAGTAGGCGATGTTGGTGTACTGTGTCCGTCCCTGGCTGGTGGCGGTGATGCCAATCTGGTCGTTGGGCGCCCAGACGGTGCCCGATGCGCGCGTCAGGGGCACGTCGGAGATGGTGGCGTTGATGACTGCGGCCACGGGTTGTTCGGCCGGCTGGTTGTTGTTGTCACAGGCCACGAGTGCGGTGGCGATAGCTGCAAATAGTAATGCTTTAGTTTTCATAATGCTTGATTAATTTATTTAGATGGTTTTGTTGTCTGTTGTTGTTCTCCTATACAGGTTCCATCAGTTTGCCTCGATGTCTCCTCCTGTCACGTCGTTCCACCCGATGATGTCTCCGGTGCCTTCCTCCATGCCGATGGGGGTCTGCAAGTTGCCTTTCACCTGGTAGCCCGTGGTCATGTCGTTGTTGAAGTCCGCGAGGGCTTCGGTGAGGTCAATCTCGGTGTGCTGGGTGCGTCCGTCGTCGGTGAAGGCGATGAATACGGTGAGAGCCTGCTCCGTGCCGAGTGTGCCCAGCAGGCGCAGGTGTGCGTTGAGCTTGTCGTCCTGTCGTGTGAATCCGAAGGAGGTGGTGAGGGGTTGTCCGGTGGTCTGTGCGGCCTCCATGTCAAAAGCTCCGGCCACTCCGCTGAGGGTGGCTTCGGCGGTCTGTATGAGTTCGGGCCGTCCCTCGGTGATGGTGAGTTCCAGGTAGAGGTCGCGCACCCGCTGCCTGGGTTCGGGGCGGACGAAGAGGGTATCGTCTGCCGCAACGTCTATCTGCCGGCAGTCGGTGTAGAGGTATCCCGGCAGGGGGATGATGCCGATGCCGTCGGCGCGCGAGGCTCCGTCGGGCGCGTTGACCTGCGCCGTGCGTCCGTCGAAGCTGAAGCCTTCGGCCCGGTTATAGACCAGCAGGCTGTGTGTGCCCGGTTCGAGCAGGTCGGGGTGGGTGAAGGGGGTGCCGTCCACATCGGCCGTCCGTCCGTCGATGTCCATCACGTAGTTGCCGCCTTCCGCCAGGCTGAGGGTCACGGCTCCCTTGTCGGGGTGCGGTGTGTTGTAAAGCGTGTCCTTCACGCAGGAAGAGAGCAGCGTGGCTGCCATTCCCAGGATGATATATTGTCTTGTCTTCATAGTCGTATTTCCTTCTTTTTAGAATATAGTCCAAACTAAGGTTACACCGGCGTTTACCGGTCCCCACCAGTTCTTCGTCTCGTTGCTGCGGAACACCCGCACGCCGTCTATGACCCCGTAACTGTCGTAGTCGGCCTTGAGGTAGCCCAGGGCCAGCGAGAAGTCGAGCGAGAGGGCGTTGTTCAGTTGCAGGAGGTATCCTCCGGTGAGCGCTCCGCCCGTGAGGTTGCCCTGCCGGCCGGTGTGTCCGAGCTTGTAGTTGAACTCGCCCGTCTTGAACAGGACTCCCAGGTAGCCCCGTCCAGCCTTACCTATATAATGTCGTACTTCGGGCATGACTTCCCACAGGGCGTAGCGGCGTTCCTTGTCGTTCCAGCTCCACGAGGTCCAGGAGCCGTTGACGAGGATGGCCCACGAGGGATGGAATCGCCATTCCACTCCGAGGTCGGGGGTCAGCGTGGCCCAGCGCAGCAGGTTGGCGCGCAGGGAGACGCTGCCTGTGGGGCGGGCGGCAGCCGGTTGTTGGGCTTGTTGTATGGCGTTGTGCTGTGTTGCGGCATCTGTCGCTGCGTTCTGTCCGGCGTCCTTCTGTCCGGCGTCCCGGCGCTGTTCCTGCGCCTTGTGTTGTTCTTGGGCTATATGCTGTTCTTGTGCCTTGTGTTGTTCTTGCGCCTTGTGCTGTTCTTGGGCTTCTGCTTCGGCGTCCGGGGTGCGTGTGGCGGGTACGGCCAGGCGCACCGTTACGTAGTCGCCGTCGGTGTCGTGGTTGTGTGTGACGAAGTTCTCTTCTTTCACTCCGGCCCTCAGGATGAGTTCCGACTTCACCCGGTTGGAACGGACTTTGGCCGTAGCGAGGTTTTCTGACGTGCCTTCCATCGAGTTGCAGTATCCGTCTACGTGTAGCGGCGACTTGCCTTCGAGGATGGCTGTCTTGTGCGTTTCGATGCAGTCCAACAGCCGTTCGAGTTCGGTTTCATTACCCCGCCACGGCACGTAGAACATGTCTTTCTGGGGTATGAAGCGGAAGGTGTAGACGGTGTCTGTCTTTTGCTGGGCGACGATAGGCAATGTGGTGAAAAGCCATATCAAAAGTGTTAAAATTCTTTTGTGCATACTCTATTATCGTTGAAGTTATTGTTGTGTTCTCAGTTATCAAAGGTAGTAAAAAAATAATCCCCACCCTTGCCTGCATTCTTTAAATATGCGGCGGGCGGGGAAAAACCCTTAATTTTTGCGGATAGAGCAATTTTTTGCGGATAGAGCAATTGTGGTTTTGCGGATAGAGCACTTTTTGTGCATAGAGCACCGCCTGGGGCTGAGGCGCTCAGTGGGCTTGCTGCTGCTTCCTCCACTTGGCGGGAGTGCATCCTACCTTCTCGGAAAAGATCTTGATGAAGTAACTTTGTGAGAGAAATCCGGAAGCCTCGGCTATTTTCTGTATGTTCAGTTCCGGATGTTCCTTCATCAGTGCCTGGGCGTGTTCCAGACGCAAGCCGGTAATCCAGTCGCAGAAGGAGACGTGGTAGGTGTCTCTGATGTAGGTGTTCAGGTAGGTGCGGTTTGTATGGATTGTTTTAGTTAAATCCTGTATGGTGAAACCGGACTGCACGTAGCCTTTGTCCGCTATCCACTGGTTCAGCTTGCCGGCAATTTTTTCGTGGTAATGCGGCGTGTCGGTCCCCTCTTTGGAGTCTTCGTCGGTTCCCGCCGCCGGGCTGTCCGGCTCTTCGCCGATTTCTATGGCCCGCTCCACCTGCTCGTAAAACATGAGGTAGCAGTAGTAGGAGTGGTAGAGGTAGATGTAGAAGGGGATGGAAGAAAGTACCCAGATGAAAATCCACTTGTCCGGCAGGAAGGTGAGCAGGCCGCAGCTTATCCCGTAGATAACGGCCCAGTAGGTGATGACGGTCATCCAGTTGACGTAGGTCTTGATGTTGTCGGAATGTATGTCGGCAAAGGAGCGGGTTGCCTTGCGGTAGGTCAGGATAAGCCTGCGTGCCAGCCAGATGCCGTAGGCAAAGAGCGCGGTGGCCAGGGCGGCGGTAGCGGCATTCTGCATCCAGCCCGCCGGCAGGAAAACCAGCACAACGCCCGCAAGAAGGGTGAAGAGCAGCCACAGCGACAGGTGGACGAGCATCCGGCGGAGGGTGATGTAGGAGCGGTTGAGCAGGGTGGTCAGTGCCGAACTGAAGAGCCAGTAGGAGAGGAAGTAGGTGGACAGGTTCATCAGAACGGCTCCGTTGTGGCTGATGAAGCGGATGCCGGTAAACAGATGGACCGCATAGTTGAGCGAGAGCACCAGCAAGGCCACTCCCATGGTACGGCGTGAGCGCAGGTAGTTGTCGTAGACCGCCTTCCCGGGTGTCTTCCCTATCAGGAAAAAGAAGGAGAAGAAAAGCATCAGTGACAATGCCGTGCATAAAGATAAATCGTAAGGTGTCATTTCGTTTCAGGTTTTTGTAGTTCTTTTTGATTCAAGTGCCGCCCTCCATCTCTTTCCGGCAGCGCCGGTTTTCCTGAAGGAACTGAAGTTCCGGCTTCCATCGTTCGCCGGAAGTCAGGAAGGTATGGATACGTTCATTCTGGTGAATGGTGAACGGTTCAAGTTTCGGTTTTACCGGATTGAAAACCGGCGAAGCCAAACTTGCAGGAGTGAAAGGAGTTAAAAGAAAGCCCCCTCCAACTCCCCCCGAAGGGGGAGAGACCCCACCAGGGCGGGCTTGGGAGTTAAAGGCCAATAGATAAACAAACAGCCCACAATGGTATCGGCTTAACTCCTTAACTCCTTAACATCTTAACTACCAGATAAATATTAATAGTCTTCATCCTTCATTTCTCCGTTTCCCTGTTCTTCATCAGCTTCGCTCAAAACCTCTTTTGATATATTCACTAATTTAAGTTTCGCAAGTTTATTAACGGGTTGTAGTTAAGGAGTTAAGAAGTTAAGGAGTTAAGCCAATACCAGTGTGAAAAAGGATGCCGACCATACACTTAAACTATCGGCTTTAACTCCTAAGCCCACCTTGGTGGGGTCTCTCCCCCTTCGGGGGGAGTTGGAGGGGGCTTTCTTTTAACTCCTTTTAACTCCTGCAAGTTTGGCACTTGCGAAACTTGAGTTCACTAAGGAATAGTCTTCATTCTTCATTTCTCCGTTTCCTACCTTGAATCGGTTGCAAATATCGTCTTTTTAACGGACTCTCAAGAGACATTTTGAAATAAAACTGCTAAAAAACCTTTTCTTCCACGCTTGCATGGTCCGTGAACGATGCTTGCACGGTCCGCCAGCCATGCAAGCGTCGTTGTCGGACCATGCTTGCGACTTCCGTATCTATGCACTTTGGCCGGCTGAAGTAGGCAGTTACGGCTGCCGGATGGCACTTCAGGGTGTGAAGGATGGATAGCCGGACGGCGCGTACCAGGCGCTCTTTCACGGATGGGAAGAAGAAAACGCCAATGTGGGTTCACGCTTTCAACAACGAACTCACGGCCTGACAATCAGCCTGTTAGGGTGAAAGATGATGTTTCACGTCCTTTCGAGGGGGGGTGTGTGTTTTCCTGAATCAGGTTGTGTTTCGATGTCTCTTTCCATCGGTGACGCGAAGGAGATTCTGCTTCGATTCAAAATCGAAATTCTTATCAAACAGATTGATAACTCAAAAAAAATTCCGTAACTTTTCTTCGGTAATCGTTGCTGTATATTTTGCAGCCCGTTGTTTTTCAGACTTAAAGGTTGAAATTTATTTAGTGATTGCCAACTCTTAAAGGAACTTTCTTATCCCAAACTCGCGTATTGGTTATGAATAAAGTTTAAATATGGCATATTGAGGACTTATTTATGCACGAAATAGAATATTTTTGTATAATAGTTTACTCAAGTTTCGGGTTCGATATTTTGTTGGAAGTTAAGAAGTTATAGAAGTTGTCACTTCGCTTTGCTCTGTTAGGAGTTAAAGCCGATAGCTTAAGTGCATGGTCGGCATCCTTTTTCACAAAGGTATTGGCTTAACTCCTTAACTCCTTAAGTCCTTAACTTCTTAACTAAACTTGCGAAACTTAAAATTTTTCATTCTTCATTATCTTGTACTTCTAAGCCCGCCCTGGCGGGCGATAACTTAAATGGTTTAAAATATTAAGCGTATGGAAATCAATAATGCGTTGGCTAAATGGGCAGATCGAACTGCTGCATTCTACAATGAAGTAGCCGCTCAGCTTGGAGATGATGCTCCTGCTTTCTACACTCAGTCTCCTTTACAGAATCTGATGTCATCTCCAAAGGTGTTGATTATTGGTATTAATCCCGGATCTGTTGGCTCATATAATGACCAGTGCAATGATGATGTATGGGGCTTGAACGGCAATCTGATGAATGGCTTTCATCTTTTGAAAGGTAATCCTTTTTGGCCGGAACATAATAAATGGCTTTACTGGAAAAGACTAAGAAAGATGTATGACGACAGGAACAATCCACTGGATGATGAAAACGGTTATGTTGTAACCAATGCCTCCTTCTTTGCAACGTCCAAAGTTAAGGATTTGAACAAAAATGTTTTAAAGAAGACGATGCATTGTTCCCTGGAACTGATAGATATTCTTAAGCCGCAATTCATCATTGTGCTGAGTGGTAAAAGTCTTCTGCGAACTATGTCACAGGTAAATAAGGAGATTCATTATACCCAGCTGTTTCATTCATATTCAAAGGTGGTTGTAGGCAATATTCTTGGGGTGCCCTGTTGTGGCGTACCACATCCTTCGGCATCGTTGTTTAGGGAAGAAAGAATTCTAATCAAAAAGGTAATTACTCAGGTATATAATAACGAAGAGATTGTAAAAGATGATTATGAAAGTCTGCTGACTACTGTCAAACAGCGGAAAAATAATACCGCTCATTCTGACAATATAATCTATGACTTATACAAAGCTATTATAGCACATGATTTTGCGCCATACGTATGTTATGAAAAGCGTGAGAAATTCCGGCGATATGATTTGCAGAATGGGTTTCAGCTGACTGTTGCCTGTAATTCAGGAATGAAAGCCATAGCTGTCAGACCGAAGGATTATAAAGCTAAGAAGGATATTGATAAAATACCTATTCCTCATATCGGTGAGATATTCGACTGCTTGGAGGAAGTTGGATATATAAGTACCCCCCATTGGTTGGCTGTTAAGCCGTTGAATAAATTATTGTTCGATAATGTTGAGATTGAGGCGGAAAGGCTTGTAAAGGAGGTAATGGAGACTGTCGGAAAAATCAATCAAATACTTTCAAACAACGGCTACTGAAAATATCAATGTTGAATGATTCAAGTTCCGCAAGTGCAAAACTTGCAGGAGTTAGAGGAGTTAGAAGGAGTTATCGTCCGCCAGGGCGGGCTTGGGAGTTAAAAGCCGATAGAAAAACAAACAGCTCACAAAGGTATCGGCTTAACTTCTTAACTCCTTAACTCCTTCACTACAACCCGTTAATAAACTTGCAAAACTAAAACAAGATATATGAAGTTTATGAAAACTGTTCAAGAGATGCATAGAAAGAAGCGACATCTTCATCCTTTTTTATAGATGAAACCTGTTTGTTCTTTTCAGCAATTAGCTGTAATTGCATCTTTTCTTCAGGAGTCCAGTTCTTGATTTTCTTAAGTTTTGAAATTATAGAATGAGTTTGTTTAAAGCTATTGCTATTCTCCAAATCCATAATAAGTTTTTCTTTTTCCTTATCTTCCTTATAGTCTGCCTTTCTGTTGTGGCTAACCTGTTCTTGTTTGTTTTTGTAATGGATAGACATCAGCTTTTCATTCGAAGCAGTCATGTCGATGATGTTTTTCACCAACATGTCCAATTCCGATCCTTCTGTATAGTCGGCAGGAGTATAATATTTGATTCGTTTATCTTCCATCATTCTATAGACTTTTCTCTTATCCTGAGTTTCCGGATTAAAAACTCCTATTGAATGACCTGAATTGGTATTAATAAGTTTCATACATGGTATATCAGTATCGCTGTCACCGATGTAAATCATGTTTCTAAAAGGAATACGAATATCCTCCGGCGCAAAATAATCGTTGACGGCAGAATCATTTACATCCAATGTCCCTTTCTCTATCCGAAAAAGAAATTGTGTCTTACTTGTATAATTGATAACTTGCGCAGGCCACAAGGCAACTCCTTCCTTATCATAATAGAAGGAGCTGGCATAGATTTTCTCAAATTCATTAGTGTCCCGTTAAAATCGGGACAAATTAATATTAATCAAACAATCCCGGAAAAAGGGAAGAATTGAGTTCTTTGACATCGTTGAAATTAGTCTT
>NZ_CASFWU010000086.1 GCF_949298305.1 uncultured Bacteroides sp.
GGACCGCCGGTACATCCCAGTTCGGGATAGGACGCCAGCGCCGCCATCATGTGGCCCGGCATGTCCACTTCGGGTATGACCGTGATGAAGCGTTCGGCCGCATAGCGCACAATCTCCTTGGCCTCTTCCTGCGTGTAGAACCCGCTGACGGGCACGCCGTCATACTTCCCCGAGCCGGGGGCGGTGATAGTCTCCTTGCGGTAGGAACCTATTTCGGTCAGCTTGGGATATTTCTTGATTTCGATGCGCCAGCCCTGGTCCTCGGTCAGGTGCCAGTGGAAGTAGTTGATGTTGTGCAGGGCCAGCATGTCGATGATTTCCTTCAGATAGCTGACGGGGAAGTAGTGGCGGCCTACGTCTACCATGAAGCCGCGGTAGCCGAAGCGCGGATAGTCCTTCACCGTGCAGGCCGGCAACGAAGCGAGCGCCTCGCCGCCCGTGATGGGCAGGGCCTTGTGGAGGGTCTGGATGCCGTAGAATACGCCTGCCTCGGTGGCGCCTTTCAGGGCGATGCGGTCGGCCGTCACTGCCATTTCATAACCTTCGGGGTTGGCGATGCTCTCGTCCAGTCCCAGCACAATCTGGTTCTTGCCTTCGGACGTGGTGAGTTTCACCTCCGTGCCGCACATTTCCTTAATATAGGAAGCAAGGAACCGGGCGGTGCGCTCCAGCTTCTCGTTGCCGGCAGGATAGCAGACAGCCGTTGAGGAGTTGATGACAAACGGG
Source organism: uncultured Bacteroides sp. (assembly GCF_949298305.1). Classification (GTDB taxonomy): domain Bacteria; phylum Bacteroidota; class Bacteroidia; order Bacteroidales; family Bacteroidaceae; genus Bacteroides. Next base: position 727 of record NZ_CASFWU010000086.1, read on the forward strand.
GAGGAATTGGCCGATTCGGTGATTTCCTGAGGAAGCGGAATGACATGGAAGTCACCTGTCTCGACTTTCTTGGCGGTGCAGCCTGCCAGCAGTAACAGCATGGCACAAACCGCCCATTGGGCTAATGTAAGATTCTTCATAATATATTAAATTTAAGAGTAGTTACTGTTCTTTTTTAATGTAACCACGCAAAAATAAGAATTATTTTTAAAAATGCGTTTGTTATTATGAAATAATCTGTATATTTGGAAAGTTTTTAGACTATTCTACAATAACCTTATTTGTTTTATTATGGAAAATTACATTTTAACCAGCAAGCGCTTTATCGGAAAAGCCTTGCTTGCGGGAGTAGTCCTCCTCGCTGCTTCTCCACAAGCTACCCGCGCAGAAAGGACCTGGCCGGCAGTCGACGGACAGCACGTTGTCCAGCAATCCATTGAAGTGAAAGGTACAGTCTCCGATGCCATGGGTCCCATCATCGGTGCTACTATCATTGAAAAAGGCAATCCTACCAACGGTACGGTGACGGACATCGACGGTAACTTCACGCTGAAAGTAAGCTCCGGCGCCACCCTGCAGGTATCGTTCATCGGCTACGTGACGCAGGAAATCCAGGCTGTAGCGGGAAAGACTCTGATTATTGAACTGAAAGAAGACACCCAAACCCTCGACGAAGTGGTGGTTGTGGGTTACGGTGTGCAGAAGAAGGTAAACCTGACCGGTTCGGTGTCGACCGTAAACGGTGAGGAACTGAGCCAGCGTCCGGTGGCCAACGCAACCCAGAGTTTGCAGGGTCTGGTTCCGGGTCTGACCGTCACCAACTCCAACTCCGGACGTCCCGGCGCAAGCGGCAGCCTGACCCTGCGCGGCCAGGGTAACTTGTCGAACACGGCCAATCCCTATGTGTTGGTGGACGGTGTGGAAATGGACCTGGCCGACGTCAATCCCAACGACATTGAAAACATCTCCGTGCTGAAGGATGCCGCCGCCGCTTCTATCTACGGTGCGCGTGCCGCCTACGGTGTCATCCTGGTGACCACCAAGAAGGGCAAAGAAGGCAAGGCCCGCATCAGCTATCAGGGAACCGTGGGATGGTCATCCCCGACCGTGCTTCCCGAAATGGCCAATGCCTACGACTTCGCCCTCTACTTCAACCAGGCGTGCGAGAATGCGGGAGTTGCCAAGCAGTACAGCGACGAAAAGCTGGCACAGCTGCAACAATACGTCAACGACCCGAGCAGTTTCACCCTGGCAGACTGCTGGGCCGAACTGGGCAACACGAACAACCTGGTGGCCGCCTTCGAGAACACGGCCAAGGGTATCGGCAACGTGGACTACTTCGACCTGCACTACAAGGATGCCGCCTTCAAGCAGAACCACAACGTCAGCGTCAGCGGTGGCGGCAAGGCAGCCCAATACTACATTTCGGGTGGTATGTATAAGGAAGAAGGTATCTTGCGCTATGCGGACATCGACTATTCGCGCTTCAACCTGAATGCCAGCATCAACTCCGAAGTGACCAAATGGCTGAAGCTGAAGCTGAACACCAAATTCATGAGTTCGGAAAGCAACTCCCCGTTCGGAACCGGCGGTCTCTCCGAGGGCTTCTATCACTCACTGGCACGCTTCCGCCCCACGGTAAACGAGATTGACCCCAACGGCAACTTCACTGAACTGACCATGATTCCCTACCTGCAAAGCGGAACCTACACGACCTCCCAGCGGAACAACCTGACGCTGACTCCGGGCTTTGAAATCATGCCGTTGAAGGACTGGCGCATCTTCTTTGACTATACCTATCGTCAGTACAACTCGGACTACGAAGCCCTGAACGTGGCTCCGATGATTCCGGGTGCCGACGGCGAGACCTTATATAAAGGTACGCGTCAGGAACTGAACGTGGCCGAGAACGGACGGTTCACCCGCTCGTCCACACTGACCCGCTACCAGTCCATCAACCTGTACACCAACTACCTGCTTTCGCTCAACGACAAGCACAACTTCACGTTCATGGCCGGTTATCAGGAAGAGGACTACAGCTACAAGTACCTGTATGACTCGGTAGTAGACCTGATTTCGACCACCAACCCCAGCCTTACGCTGGCCAACGGTACCCGCACCGTAACAGATACCCGCAACGGCTGGGCCACCCGCGGTTTCTTCGGCCGTATCAACTACGACTACATGGGCCGCTATCTGGTTGAAGTGAACGGACGCTACGACGGTTCTTCCCGCTTTGCTTCCGACCACCGCTGGGGTTTCTTCCCCTCCGTCTCTTTAGGATGGAACATCACACGCGAGAAATTCATGGAAAAGACTTCCAACGTACTGTCCAACCTGAAGCTCCGCCTCTCCTGGGGTCTGCTGGGTAACCAGAGTGGAGCCGCCCTGTACACGTTTGCCTCTACCATGGGCTCTTCTTCTACCGGCAACTGGTTCTTCGAGAACAGCCGCGAAGGCTATCTGACTGCTCCCGGTGTCGTAACATCCAACACAACCTGGGAAAAGGTTGAAAGCAAGAACATCGGTATTGACTTCGGCTTCTTCGGCAATGCCCTGACCGGTACTTTCGACATATTCCAGCGCGACACGAAGGACATGCTGGGCCCGACGGCCGACCTTGCCGACTTCTTCGGCGCAGCCGCTCCCGAGACCAACAACGCCCGCATGAGAAACAGAGGCTGGGAATTCACCATCCAATACCGCGGCAAGATTGGCAAGGACATCGACTATACCGTAGGAGGCTCACTGTCCGACGCCACTTCTGAAGTTACCGCATACGAAAACCCGACCGGAACCAACCCACAAGGCAACTGGTATGTAGGAAAGCAGGTGGGCGAAATCTGGGGTTACCGCGCTTCCGGACTTATCCAGACTCCAGAAGAGGCCGACGAGTACAACAAGTTAGACCTCTCCTACCTCTCCGGCCAGGCATGGAAACCGGGTGACGTGAAATACATGGACCTGGATGGAGACGGTGCCATCAACAACGGTTTGAACACACTGGACGACATGGGCGATATGACCATCATCGGTAACACCACTCCACGCTATCAATATACCCTCAACGGCTCTATCAGCTACAAGGGCATCAGCCTGAGCCTGATGTTCCAGGGCGTTGCCAAGCGCGACTGGTGTCCGGACATGGGTACCGTTTACTTCTGGGGTTCGGGCCCGTATGCACAGGTTACCGTGTTCAAGGAACACCTGGACTACTGGACACCCGAGAATCCGGATGCTTACTATCCCAATCCGTACACCGCAGCTGCCAGCTCCATCGGACGCTTCCGCAACAAGACGTCACAGAAGAGCGACCGCTACATGCAGAACGCAGCCTACTGCCGCCTGAAGAACCTGACCGTCAGCTACGACCTGCCCAAGGCATGGATTCAGAAGATTGGTCTGGACAAGGCACAAGTATTCTTCTCGGGCGAAAACCTGCTGACCTTCACCAAGCTGGCCAACATGTTCGACCCTGAAGCCATCTATACCAGCAGCGGCTACTCCAGCGAAGCCGGTAAGAACTACCCCATGAACCGGGTACTTTCATTTGGTGTCATTATTAACCTCTAATTCCCTTCGTTATGAAAAAGATATATTTATCGTTATTAGGCCCGATTGTTTCGTTCCTGTTGGCCGGTTGCTACGACCTGGACAAGATGCCTCAAGGACAATTATCATCGGCAACCGCCTTCGGCACCACCGCCGAAATCAACCTCTACCTGAACCAGTTCTATCAAGGAAGCGTCTATGTAGCCGGAGGTAATTCAACGGTGGGCAACTCCGCCATCAAGTCGCAGTCCAACAACGTGGGCAACGCCTCGGGCATCGCCTTCACCGACCTGAACAGCGACAACATGATAGGCAACGTGATAGACACCCGCCTGGCCGGCCAAACGGCACTGAGCGATGCCTCGCAGCTGAATGACTACAAGCTGATACGCAACATCAACTTCCTCATCAAGAACATCGAGAACTGCACCGAAAGAGGCATTGAATACGACCAGTGTGTGGGTGAAGCCTACTACTTCCGTGCCAGCTTCTACTACCACCTGCTGGTGAACTACGGCGGTGTGACGTGGATGGAAGACCTGCTGGATCCCGACGCAGGACAGATGCAGCTGCCGCGCAACACGCGTACCGAGATTGCCGACCACATCCTGGCCGACCTGGACATCGCCATCGAGAACCTGCAGGCCAAGTCCACCAACGCCACCATGCGCGTACACAAGGATGTGGCCCGAGCGCTGAAGAGCGAAGTGGCCCTGTTTGCCGGAACGTGGGAGAAGTACCACCGCGCCAAGAACACCCCTTTCTATGACAAGAGCCTGACCAACGCCGACGAGAAAATCAACTCCTACCTGCAACAGGCTGCCAATGCCGCCAAGGCTGTGATGGACGACGGCAGATGGAGCATCTCCGCCGGCTCGCCGACAGCCTACCGCGACCTGTTCATCACGCTCGACCTCTCCTCGAACAAGGAAGTGCTGTGGTGGAAGAAGTATGACGCCGCCAACAACATCGGCCACTCCGTAACCCGCTTCCTGAACCAGGGCGGCGGACAGTGCGGTGCCTCGGCCTCGCTGGTGGACGACTACCTGACCATCGAAGGCAAACCCTTTGTAGGAGCCGAACGCGACAATGCCAAGAAGGTGTACGGACAGGAGTTTGAGAACAGAGACCCGCGCCTGACGCAGACCATCTGCGCACCGGGACAGGAACTGCGCCCCAACGGAGCCTACGTGTTCACGCTGCCCCCGCTCAACGGAAACAGCTACAACCAGAACACCTCCGGCTACTCCATCCTGAAGTACGTGGAGTTCAACACGACCTACGAACCCACCATCGACGGTGAAGGCAAGAGCCAGGCACCCGCCATCCAGGTGCGCTACGCCGACATCCTGCTGAACTACGCCGAAGCCCTGGCCGAACTGAACGGAGCCGGCAACGCCAACGAAATCAAGGCCGCGCTGAAGCCGCTGAGAGACCGTGCCGGCATGCCCGAAGTGGACTTCGACCGCGAATACAACACCGAGGCGGACTATCCGTTCCGCGACCTGGACAAGTACATCCAGGCCGTACGCCGCGAGCGCCGCATCGAGAAGGCCATTGAAGGCACCCGTCTGACCGACATCCTGCGCTGGGCAGCCGCCGACGTGCTGATTGTAGGCAAGACACCCGTGGGTGCCCTGTTCGTGGGCAGCAACCTCGAGAACAACCCGTTCTACTATGACAGCAACGGCAGCTACTCGCTGATTTACGACCAGGCTTCGGGCAACAACCTCTACCTGACCGGCAATCCCGGCGACAGCCAGCGATATATCGTTCCGTTCAACAACACGAACTACCCCAACGGATGGCAGTTCAAGCTGGACAGAGACTACCTGCTGCCCATCCAGGAACGCATGCTCTCGCTGACCGGCTATGCCTGGGAACAGAACCCCGGCTGGTAAGCCGTCCATTCCTATAACCATCACTTTAGTCCGGGCACCGGGAGGAAATCCCGGCCCGGACTAATGCCATTCTTCCCAACCCAACAAGACTGACTTATGAAACAACTATCCACCAAAATCATGATTCCCATTGCGGGAATCGTTGCGGCGGGCACCCACAGCTCCTGCGACAGCAAGAAGAAAGAAGCGCCGAAGCAGTACAACATAGTCTACATCATGACGGACGACCACACGGCCCAGATGATGAGCTGCTACGACAAGCGCTACATCGAGACGCCCAACCTGGACCGCATCGCCGCCGACGGCATCCGCTTCACCAACAGCTTCGTGGCCAACTCGCTGAGCGGACCCAGCCGCGCCTGCATGATAACCGGCAAGCACAGCCACGCCAACGGCTTCACGGACAACACCACCTGCGTATTCGACGGCTCGCAGCAGACCATGCCCAAGCTGTTGCAGAAGGCCGGATACCAGACGGCCATCGTCGGCAAGTGGCACCTGGAGAGCCTGCCCACCGGCTTCGACTACTGGGAAATCCTGCCCGGACAGGGAGACTACTACAACCCGCGCTTCATCACCATGCAGAACGACACCATCACCGAGAAGGGCTACCTGACCAACCTCATCACGGACAAGAGTCTCGACTGGATGGAGAACCAGCGCGACAAGGAGAAACCCTTCTGCCTCTTCATCCACCACAAGGCCATCCACCGCAACTGGCTGCCCGAGCTGAAGTACCTCTCGCTCTACGAGGACAAGACCTTCGCCATGCCGGACAACTTCTATGACGACTACGAGGGCCGCCCCGCCGCCGCCGCACAGGAGATGAGCATCTGGAAGGACATGGACATCATCTACGACACCAAGATGTACCGCAAGGACAAAGACTCACGCCTGAAGGCCACCTACGAGGAGTTCATCGGCCGCATGACGCCCGAAGAGCGCGCCCAGTACGACGCCTTCTACGAGCCCATCATCAAGGAGTTCTACCGGAAGAACCCGAAGGGGAAAGAACTGGCCGGGTGGAAGTACCAGCGCTACATGCGCGACTATGCCAAGGTGGTGAAGTCGCTGGACGACAACGTGGGCCGCGTGCTGGACTACCTGAAGGAGAAAGGCCTGCTGGACAACACGCTCGTGGTCTACACCTCCGACCAGGGCTTCTACATGGGCGAGCACGGCTGGTTCGACAAGCGATTCATGTACGAGGAGTCCATGCGCACGCCGCTCATCATGCACCTGCCCAAGGACTTCCAGACCCGCGGCGACATCCCGCAGATGGTACAGAACATTGACTACGCCCCCACCTTCCTCGACCTGGCGGGCGCCGAAATCCCGGCCGACATGCACGGCGTCTCCCTGCTGCCGCTGCTCAAGGGCGAGAAGCCGGCCGACTGGCGCAAGGCTCTCTACTACCACTTCTACGAGTACCCCGCCGAGCACATGGTGAAACGCCACTACGGCATCCGCACCGAGCGCTACAAGCTCATCCACTTCTACAACGACATCGACGAGTGGGAACTCTACGACCTGCAGGAAGACCCCACCGAGATGCACAACCTCTACGGCAAGCCCGGCTACGAGCAGATAACCAAGGAACTGCACCAGGAACTGACCGAGCTGCAAGACTTGTACAAAGACCCCATAGAGTCCGTCCTGCAGAAGCAGTGAAACGGACGGGGGCGTGCCTGAAGCGTGAAAGGCACGCCCCCTTTCTTTACCCCGGGCGCACCGCAACGACCGGACCGGAAATCTTCCCGCAGGCTGTCATCCTGTCTCCCCGCAGGCAAACACATCGTCTTCCCGCAGGCAGACACCCCGTCTCCCCGCAGGCTGACGCTCCGTCTCCCCGCAGGCAGACGTCCGGTCTTCCCGCAGGCAGACATCCGGTCTTCCCGCAGGCAGTTCCTCTGCCTCCTAACCCCGTCATCCGGCAGTCGGAAGCAGGCCGCCTGCCAGCCAGGCTTCGTTTTCCCGACCCGGCTCCCGCTTTCCCTCCCTTTTCCCCCTCCCCGCCCACGAAAAGCGCGGGATTGCTTGCGAACCTCCGATTTTCTGACTACTTTTGCGCCAAGTGCCTGTCAGCAAACAGGCAACCCAACAACAGTATTATTCATGGAAGACAACAACAATATGATGCTGCCGCTGGACGTGCAGCCCGAAGACTATCAGCCGGAAGCAAGTACAGAAACCTCCAACGGAGGAGTGGAATATACCGACGACAACATACGCCACCTGGACGACATGGAGCACATCCGTGTCCGCTCGGGCATGTACATCGGCCGCCTGGGCGACGGTTCGCAGAGCGACGACGGCATCTACGTCCTGCTGAAGGAAGTGATGGACAACTCCATCGACGAATTCAAGATGGGTGCCGGCAAGAAGATTGAGGTGAACATCGAGGACAGCCTCCGCGTCAGCGTGCGCGACTACGGCCGCGGCATCCCCCAGGGCAAGCTCATCGAGGCCGTCAGCAAGCTGAACACGGGCGGCAAGTACGACTCCAAGGCCTTCAAGAAGAGCGTGGGACTGAACGGCGTGGGCATCAAGGCGGTCAACGCCCTGAGCAGCCGCTTCGAGGTGCGCAGCTACCGCGACGGCAAGGTGCGCACGGCCGTCTTCGAGCGCGGCGTGCTGCAGAACGACACCACCGCCGACACGCAGGAGGAAAGCGGCACCTACATCTTCTTCGAGCCGGACAGCACCCTCTTCGTGGGCTACACCTTCCAGAACCCCTTCGTCGAAACCCTGCTGCGCAACTACACCTACCTCAACACGGGGCTGACCTTCGTCTACAACGGCCAGCGCATCGTCTCGCGCCACGGCCTGGAGGACCTGCTGAAGGACAACATGACCAGCGAAGGCCTCTACGACATCGTCCACCTCAAGGGCGAGGACATCGAGATAGCCTTCACCCATACCAACCAGTACGGCGAGGAATACTACTCCTTCGTCAACGGCCAGCACACCACCCAAGGCGGCACGCACCAGACAGCCCTGAAGGAGCACCTGGCACGCACCATCAAGGAGTTCTACAACAAGAACATGGACTACGCCGACATCCGCAACGGACTGGTGGCCGCCATCGCCATCGACGTCGAGGAGCCCATGTTCGAGAGCCAGACCAAGACCAAGCTGGGCTCGAACAACATGTGGCCCGCCAACCCGCAGGAAGACAAGCCCGCGGGCCCCACGGTGAACAAGTACGTGGGCGACTTCATCAAGACCGAGGTGGACAACTACCTGCACAAGAACCCGCTCATGGCCGAAGTGATGCTGCAGAAGATACAGGACTCCGAGAAGGAGCGCAAGGCCATTGCCGGCGTCACCAAGCTGGCGCGCGAACGGGCCAAGAAGGCCAACCTGCACAACCGCAAGCTGCGCGACTGCCGCTACCACCTGAACGACGGCAAGGGCAAGGACCAGGAAGCCGAGTCGTGCATCTTCATCACCGAGGGCGACTCCGCCAGCGGCTCCATCACCAAGAGCCGCGACGTCAACACGCAGGCCGTCTTCTCCCTGCGCGGCAAGCCCCTCAACTCCTACGGACTGACCAAGAAGGTGGTCTACGAGAACGAGGAGTTCAACCTGCTGCAGGCCGCCCTCAACATCGAGGACGGCATGGAAGGCCTGCGCTACAACAAGGTCATCGTGGCCACCGATGCCGATGTGGACGGCATGCACATCCGCCTGCTCATGATAACCTTCTTCCTCCAGTTCTTCCCCGACCTCATCAAGAAGGGGCACGTCTACATCCTGCAGACGCCCCTCTTCCGTGTGCGCAACAAGAAGCAGACCCACTACTGCTACAGCGAGGAAGAGCGCCAGAAGGCCGTCGACGAGCTGGGCCCCAACCCCGAAATCACCCGCTTCAAGGGCTTGGGAGAAATCTCGCCCGACGAGTTCCGCCACTTCATCGGCAAGGACATGCGCCTCGAGCAGGTCAACCTGCGAAAGACCGACCTCGTCAAGGAGCTGCTGGAGTTCTACATGGGCAAGAACACCATGGAGCGGCAGACGTTCATCATCAACAACCTGGTGATTGAGGAAGACGTAGTCAGTTGACAAGGTGACAAGGCTCCAGGCCACCAGGGCTGCTATCGCCCGCCTATTATCCTTGTCAACTTGTTAACTCGTCAACTTGTCAACTAATAATATCAACTATGACCAAAGCCATCTTCCCGGGGACATTCGACCCCTTCACCATCGGCCACTATTCCGTGGTGAAACGCGCGCTGACCTTTGTCGACGAAGTAGTCATCGGCATCGGCATCAACGACAAGAAACACAGCTACTTCCCCACCGAGAAGCGGGAGGAAATGATAAAGAAGCTCTACCGCGACGAACCCCGCGTCAGCGTCAAGGCCTACGACTGCCTCACCATCGACTTCGTGCTGCAGGAGAAGGCCAACCTCATCATCCGCGGCATACGCACGGTGAAGGACTTCGAGTACGAAGAGACCATTGCCGACATCAACCGCAAGCTGGCGGGGGTGGAGACCATCCTGCTCTTCACCGAGCCCGAGCTGACCAGCATCAGCTCCACCGCCGTGCGCGAGCTGCTGCAGTTCCAGAAAGACGTCAGCCAGTTCCTGCCCGAGGGGATGGAGATAGACTGAGCCCCCCGTTGCCCATACATTTTAACCGTAACACCCATTGCATTATGAGACATATATTCTTACCCGTCCTGCTCGCCTGCACCCTCGGCGTGCAGGCACAAATCAACAGAGACGCCATGCGCAAGCTGCAGATGGCCGAATTTGCCATCAGCAACCTCTACGTAGACTCCGTGGACGAAAACAAGCTGGTGGAAGAAGCCATCATACGGATGCTGGCGCAGCTCGACCCCCACTCCACCTACAGCAACGCCGAAGAAGTGAAGGAAATGAACGAACCCCTGCAAGGCAACTTCGAGGGCATCGGCGTGCAGTTCCAGATGATAGAAGACACGCTGCTCGTGGTGCAGCCCGTCAGCAACGGCCCCTCGGAGAAGGTGGGCATCCTGGCCGGCGACCGCATCACCGCCGTCAACGACACCGCCATTGCAGGCGTGAAGATGAGCACCGAAGACATCATGAGCCGCCTGCGCGGCCCCAAAGGCACCGAGGTGAAGCTCACCGTGGTGCGCCGCGGCGTGCAGGAGCCCCTGCTCTTCAACGTGAAGCGCGACAAGATACCCATCTACAGCCTCGACGCCTCCTACCTGATACAGCCCGGCACGGGCTACATCCGCGTCAACCGCTTTGCCGCCACCACAGGCGCCGAGTTCCTCAAGGCGCTGAAGGAGCTTCAGGCACAGGGCATGCAGGACCTCATCCTCGACCTGCAGGGCAACGGGGGCGGCTACCTGAACGCCGCCATCGACCTGGCCAACGAGTTCCTGGAACAGAAAGAC
>NZ_CASFWU010000087.1 GCF_949298305.1 uncultured Bacteroides sp.
TTTCCCTGAGTCTCTTTATCGTTGCTATCACTTTGCTCTGTCATCCTGAACGCAGTGAAGGATCTGTTATCACATAGCTTCCGAAAGAGATCCTTCACTACGTTCAGGATGACAGAATGATATCTATATTATTCTCTAAGACGGAAATGGCACTTTTTAAAGTGGACTCAGTACTTTATTACTTCAGAAACTTTAGAAAATTAAGTAAACCATAACAAATTCAGGCGTTTCTCTGACAGTAGTCATGCACCAGGGCCAACAGTTCTTCGCCATATTTCTCGACCCCTTTCTTGCCCAAATATGGAATGGTGAGAAGCAGGTCGGACGAATCGGGCAGCAGGTTGGTGATTCCCAGTAAGGCTTTCTGCTGAAGGACGGTGTAGGCAGGCAGTCCCAGTTCGGATCTCGAACAATTCGGGATGCAGAATGTCCTGCGGGACTTCGGCCTTCTTTTCTTTGGCAACTTTCTTCCGCCCGGTCTTGGGCTGTTCGGACAGTTCAATGGTAAGAAGGTTCTTGCGGGCCAGGTAGTCGGCCACGATGAAAGCATGTTCCTCCGCCCATGCCAGCAGCCCGTCTTTCATCCGAAGTTCCATCAGCAAATCGGTTGTGGCCGCTTCCGCCCGTTTCTTGATGACCTTGTTGTCGGTGGTCAGCGGATGGTCTTCAATCAAAGTCAGCAATACGGAGACCGGTTTGCGCAGATAGACGGCTGCCGCATGGAAACGTTGCTGCAAATAGTCGTCGCGGGTATAGTCGGCGCTGGCGGCAACCAGCCGACGACATTGCTCCACAAACTTGCGGCCCACCTCGTCCAACTCCTTGACCGGACCGCCGGCCTGAGCCTTCAACACGCCCAGCCACTGAGGATAGAGGCGGTACAGATGTTCGTCCACCAGACGGAGATAGACCTGGAAGAGACGCGACAGGCGGGTGAAGCCGAAAAGTCCGGCCACCTGGTCCTCAAAGTAAGCACGCCGGAGGGCGGAGATGCGGGAGGCGTCGGGAATCTGGTCGGGGATGTGACGGACGAACTCGGTCACCACCGCATCGGAAATGACCGACGAAGCCCCGACTGGAGCACTCAGCACCAATCCCTCCAGACTGCGGCAACGGCTGAGAGCCACGTAGGCCTGGCCGGGAGCAAAAGCCTGGCGGACATCGATGATGGCCTTGTCGAACGTCAGACCCTGGCTCTTGTGGATGGTGATGGCCCATGCCAGCCGGAGGGGATATTGCCTGAAAGTGCCCAGAACGGTCTCGGTGATTTCCTTCGTATCCGGGTCGAGCGAGTACTTGCAGTTGGCCCACTCCTCCCGCTCCAGGGCAACCGTCTGTCCTGTTTCGGCCTCCACCTCCACCACTCCGCCGGCCCGGAAGGCGGCCACCCGTCCCAACATGCCGTTGTAGTAGCGGTGCTGGCCGGAAATGTCATTCTTGACAAACATGACCTGCGCACCCGCCTTCAATTCCAGTTCTTCCTCGGTAGGATACATGTAAACGGGAAAGTCGCCCTCCATCTCGGCACGGAACACATGGCTTTCGCCGGGCAGTTGAGCCAGGCGGGCCGTGTTCAGGTCATTGGCTTTCTGATTATGAGTGGTGAGATGGATATATCCGCGGGGCTGGCCGGATGCCAGTTCCGGCAGGTAACGACGGTTGAGGCGCTCCAGCACCGATGCGTCCACCCGATTGTCGCGGATGCTGTTCAAGAGGTCCAGAAACTCCGCATTGCTCTGCCGATAGACCTTGAGCAGCTCCACCGTCACATAACCGGCAAGGGCAAGCGCGCGGCTGCCGAAGAAATAGAAGTGGTCGTAATAGGGCGACAGCAACTGCTGGTCCTGCTCCTTGACCACCGGCGAAAGCTGCTGCAAATCACCAATCATCAGCAACTGCACACCGCCGAAAGGCTTGTTATGGTCGCGGTAGCGGCGCAGCACATCGTCCACGGCATCGAGCAGGTCGGCACGTACCATACTGATTTCGTCAATCACCAGCAGGTCGATGCTGCGTATCAGGCTGACCTTCTCCTTGCCGAACCGATACTGATACCTGGCATCCCCGCCAAAGTGTGACTCGGGCACGAAGGGGGCAAAAGGCAACTGGAAGAAGGAGTGGATGGTGACACCGCCGGCGTTCATGGCCGCCACACCCGTCGGGGCCAGTACAACCATGCGCTTGGTGGAACGTTCGCGAAGGCTGCGCAGGAAAGTGGTCTTTCCGCTCCCGGCCTTGCCGGTCAGAAAGACATTGACGCCGGTATATTCCACCAGTTGCCAGGCCAATTCCAGTTCCGGATTCGATTCAATCTGCGCAGTTTCTGTCTGCGTGCCTCTCCCTGTATCCCATTTGTCTGTTCTCATAAAATAGCTTTCGTTTTTACTCCTTGACTTCTTGGAAGATAGAACACCGATTTTTTCTATTCCTACCCGAGTCGCTTTCTGCTCACAAATGTACGAAAAAAACAGATGAGTAAAAGAGCCTTTTCTATTTTCCACCCCATTCCATTTATAAGTCCTCTTCGGGCTCTTCCTTTTCCAGTCTGCGACGGAAAAGAACCGGAGAAACCCCGCAGCAACGTTTGAAGGACTTACCGAAAGAGGACTGGTCGCTGAAGCACAAGAGGTCGGACACGTTCTGCACGCTGTATTCGGGATTGCGCAAGGCGACCTGAGCTTCGGCCAACAACAAATCATCAATGATGTTTCGTGCCGTTTTCTCATAGCGCCTTTTCAGGGAGGCGTTCAACGCATTGGAGGAGACTCCCAACTGTTTACAGTACCACCCCACTTCGTGGTGTTCGCGGCAGTAGGTGTGGGCCAGATAAAGGAAACCGGAAACAATCTCTCCCCAATGGTAAGACATCTGCTCCATGTCCGACGAATTTTCCTGGCGGAAAATCATGTTCCACAATTCACACTGACAGGCGCGCAGAACGCTCTTCACCTGTTCGCGCCGGAAGATTCCATTCTCTCCTCCTGTGCCCATCAGGCCGAACAAGACGGCTGAAAGCTTCTGCATCCCGGCCATCTCGTCCTTATTCAACACCACAAAAGGACTTTTGGAAAAGGCCATCATTTTCTCTGAAATCTTGGAGCGCAAGTCGCCAATCACCTCCCAAAAGAAGATTCTTTTCACCACGAGCAGATAGCTTTCCAGATTTCCTTCCGCCACCACGTTTCCCCATTGATTGGAAGGCATAAAATCAATATAGGCTGGGGCAAAAAAGCCCAGACGGTCACCGTTGAGTGTCAGGTGCAGTTCCCCTCCGGTAACCAGCATGCTGACGTGATGGTCTTTATCAGGAACCTTTTGTCCCAGAGTCAGACATGACCCCGACAGCTTCACCATCATCACTTCGTCTTCACAAAAGGCCCATTCTATTTTTCCATTCCTTACCGTTTCCGCCCCTAACCAGTCGAGAGCATAGTCCTTCAAACTTGCCATATTCTGTTCTATTATTTGATGAGAAACACCTACTTTTCTCTCTCTTCTAACGCCTTCTTCAAGAATTCCTGCCTTTTGCCGATAAAATTAGAAGAAAACCATGACCTCCCGAAGCGTTTTTTTACTTATTAAAAATTATAAAGCAAAAAAGTAATAACATGCGAATCCGAACCAATTTGAAGTGAAACGAAACCAAAAGAAGCCCCGGCATTGCCGATAACTTTGCGACCAAAAATATTTAAGTTAAGAATGAAAAGAATGTTTGTACAGGCAAGCGTATGGAGCCTATGCCTCCTGCTTGCCACCGCTTGCAAGAATGCTCCGCAGAACACAAACGGAGGGAGCTACAAGACAATGGAAGTGACACGCGGAACACGCACCCTGAGCCAAACCTATACAGCCGTCGTCAACGGGCGGCAGAGTGTGGAGATACGACCGCAGGTGAGCGGCACCATCACTCAGGTATGTATCGGCGAAGGTGCCCAGGTGAAGAAAGGGCAGACGCTGGTCGTCATAGACCAGGTGCCCTACAAAGCCGCACTGGAAACGGCCGTCGCCAACGTACGTAATGCCGAAGCGTCCGTCGCCACGGCCCATCTGACTGCCGAAAGCAAGGAACAACTGTTCAACGAACACGTTGTGTCCGCCTTCGACCTGCAAACCGCCCGCAACAACCTGCTCCAGGCCGAAGCCGCCCTGGCACAGGCCAAAGCCGAGGAGGTGAACGCCCGCAACAACTTGTCGTACACCGAGGTGAAGAGTCCTGTAGACGGCGTGTCGGGCATGTTGCCCTACCGTGTCGGCGCACTGGTCGATGCCTCCATCTCCACGCCGCTCACCACCGTGTCCGACGACGAGGAGATGTACGTCTACTTTTCCATGACCGAAAGCCAGGTGCTGTCGCTGGTACGCCAATACAAGACACTGGACGAAGCCCTGAAGCAGATGCCTGAAGTGGAACTGAAGTTGAGCGACGGCCTGATGTATGCCCACAAGGGACGCATTGACGCCATCAGCGGAACCATCGACACCGGCACGGGAGCCGTCAGCCTGAGGGCCACCTTCCCCAATCCCGAACGTATGCTCCGCAACGGAGGAAGCGGCACGGTGGTCTTTCCTTATATAAAGGAGGACGTGCTCATCGTACCGCAGGAAGCCACCTACGAAATACAGGACAAGATATTTGTATATAAGGTTGTGGACGGCAAGGCCACTTCCACCCAAGTGACGGTATTCCCCGTGAACGACGGAAAGGAGTACATCGTGGAAGAAGGCCTGAAAGAAGGCGACACCATCATTGCCGAAGGCGCCGGACTGGTACAGGAAGGAACCGCAGTAAGTACACCGGCACCCGACATCACACCGGCCAACTAAACCAGAGAGGAGGATTATGTTATGAAACTCAGAACATTCATCGACCGCCCCATCCTGGCGTGCGTCATCTCGGTGCTGATACTGATGCTGGGACTCATCAGCCTGTTCAATCTGCCCATGGAACAATATCCCGACATCGCGCCGCCCACCGTCATGGTGTCCACCAGCTACACGGGTGCCAATGCCGAAACCGTACAGAAGAGCGTCATCGTCCCACTGGAGGAAGCCATCAACGGCGTGGAGAACATGACCTACATGACCTCTACCGCCACCAACAACGGTTCGGGCAGCATCACGGTATACTTCAAGCAGGGCACCGACCCCGACATGGCCACCATCAACACCAAGAACCGTGTGTCCGAAGCCGAAGGCCTGCTGCCTGCCGAGGTCACTAAAATCGGTGTCACGGTGGAGAAAAGGCAGAACAGCATGCTGAAAATCCTGGCCCTCTACAGCCCCGACGACAGCTACGACCAGACCTTCATCAACAACTATTTCAAAATCAACATTGAGCCGCGCCTGTCGCGTATCACCGGTGTGGGCAACGTCAACGTGATGGGTGGCGACTATGCCATGCGCATCTGGCTCAATCCGCAAATCATGGCCCAGTATTCGTTGGTGCCCAACGACGTCATCAGCGCCCTGGGCGACCAGAACGTGGAAGCCTCTACCGGAACCTTGGGTGAAGATTCGGAGAATACCTACCAATATACGCTGAAATACCGCGGCCGCTACGAGACGTCTGAGGAGTTCGGCAACATCGTCATCAAGTCGCTTGCCAACGGCGAAGTGCTCCGCCTGAAGGACATTGCCCGGGTGGAGCTGGGAGCACAGACCTATTCCTATAACAGTGAGATAAACGGCCATCCGGGTGCTACCTGCATGGTTTCACAAACCGCAGGCTCCAACGCCAATGAAATCATCACAGAGATAGACAAGCTGACCGCCGAAATCTCCAAAGACCTGCCCAAGGGACTGGTACTGACAGACCTGATGAGTACCAAGGACTTCCTGGACGCCTCCATCCACGAGGTGGTGAAGACACTGATTGAGGCCATCATCCTCGTTATCCTCGTTGTTTACGTATTCTTGCAGAGCGTACGCTCCACCATCATCCCCGCGGTGTCCATCATCGTGTCGCTGGTGGGTACATTCGCCTTCCTCTACATAGCGGGCTTCAGCCTCAACCTGCTGACGCTGTTCGCCCTTGTGCTGGTCATCGGTACGGTGGTGGACGATGCCATTGTGGTGGTCGAGGCGGTGCAGGCCAAGTTCGACGAAGGGGTCCGCTCGCCCTATAAAGCCACAACCGGAGCCATGGACGGCATCGCCGCCGCCATCGTCACCACGTCGCTGGTGTTCATGGCTGTGTTCATCCCTTCCTCGTTCATGGGCGGCACGAGCGGCATCTTCTATATGCAGTTCGGTCTGACCATGGCTGTGGCCGTAGGCATCTCGGCCATCAATGCCCTGACCCTGAGTCCTGCCCTGTGCGCGCTCATCATGACACCCCACATCGACGCAGCCACCGGTCAGAAGCTGAGCTTTTCGTCCCGCTTTCACAAGGCTTTCGAAGCCTCGTTCAACCGCCTTGTCCTTCGCTATAAAGGCGGAGTGAAGTGGTTCTTCCGCCGCAAATGGGTGGTTGGTACGGCTCTGGTAGCCAGCATCGCCCTGCTTGTGGTGCTGATGAGGACCACCAAGACCGGTCTGGTGCCCGACGAGGACATGGGCTCCATCTTCATGAACGTCACCACCCCTCCGGGCAGCAGCCTGTCGCAGACGGTCAAGGCCATGGCCGAGGTGGAGAAGTGCATCAAGGATATCCCGCAGATAGCCGGCTACTCCAACGTCAGCGGCTACAGCATGATGGGCGGACAAGCTCCTTCGGGCGGCATGCTCATCATCAGGCTGAAACCGTGGGACGAACGTACAGGAAACGAAGACCACATCAACGCCGTCATCAACGAGATATACCGCCGCACGGCCAACATCAAGTCGGCCAAGCTCTTCGTCTTTGCCCAGCCCACCATCATGGGCTACGGCATGGGCAGCGGCTTCGAGCTATACGTACAGGACCGTGCGGGAGGCGACATCAACACGTTGCAGAAATACACCACGGACTTCATCGCCGCCCTGAACCGGCGGCCCGAAATACAGATGGCCTATATCTCGTTCGACACGAAGTTCCCGCAATACACCGTCGAAGTGGACGCCGCCCGCTGCCAGCGTGCAGGCGTGACGACCACCGACGTGCTCAACGTCCTCTCGGGCTTCATCGGCGGTAACTATTCGTCCAACTTCAACCGCTTCTCCAAGCTCTACCGCGTCATGGTGCAGGCCGACCAGACCTATCGCCTGGACAAGGACGCGCTGAACAACATGTTCGTGCGCACCTCGTCGGGCGAGATGGCACCCATCGGCCAGTTCGTCACCCTGACCAAGGTGTATGGCACCGAGACGCTCACCCGCTTCAACCTCTACAGCTCCATCCAGGTGAACGGACTTCCGGCCGACGGATACAGCACGGGCGAAGCCATTGCGGCCATTGCCGAAGTGGCCAAACAGACACTGCCCGTGGGCTACGGCTACGAATTCGGCGGCATCACGCGTGAAGAGGCCGGAAGCTCCAGCAACACGGTCATCATCTTCGCCATCTGCATCGTCTTTGTCTACCTCATCCTCTGCGCCCTCTATGAAAGTCTCTTCGTGCCGCTGGCCGTCATGCTCAGTGTGCCGTTCGGACTGATGGGCAGCTTCCTCTTTGCCAAGATGTGGGGACTGGAGAACAACATCTACATGCAGACGGGTCTCATCATGCTGATTGGTCTGTTGGCCAAGACAGCCATCCTGCTGACGGAGTACGCCTCGGCCCGTCGCCGTCAGGGCATGAGCATTGCCCAGGCAGCCGTTTCGGCGGCCGGCGTCCGCCTGCGCCCCATCCTGATGACCGCCCTCACGATGATTATCGGCCTGTTCCCGCTGGTCGTTGCCTCGGGTGCCGGAGCAAACGGAAACATCTCGTTGGGTGTAGGTACGGTAGGCGGTATGCTGATAGGCACCCTGGCCCTGCTTTTCGTGGTGCCCACACTGTTCATCGTCTTCCAGACATTGCAGGAGCGGCTGATGCCTGCCCGCAAACACGAGGAGGATTGACATTAACAAAACCCTAACAGAAAGTAGAATTATGAAAAAGATATGGATAGCCGCCCTGTCCCTGCTGACAACCGGTTGCGGCATATACAACCAATACGAGCGGCCCGACCTGGGCCGGGCAGAGACAGACAGCCCCTACCGCCCCGAAGCCGCCCCCGACACCAGTTCGTCCATCGCCTCGCTCAGATGGGAAGAACTGTTCACCGACCCCTGCCTCCAGTCGCTCATACGCCGGGCACTGACCAGCAACACCGACCTGCAGACTGCTGCCCTGCGCGTCAAGGAGGCACAAACCACCCTGACGTCGTCCAAGCTGGCCTATCTGCCTTCCCTGCAACTCGACCCGCAAGGCGCTCTCTCCAGCTTCGACGGAAGCAAGGCGCAGAAAACCTATACGCTGGGTGGTTCCGCCTCGTGGGAGGTTGACCTGTTCGGACGGCTGACCAACGCCAAGCGCGGAGCCCGCGCCGCCCTGCTCGAAAGCGAAGCCTACCGGCAAGCCATGCAGACGCAGGTGATAGCCACCGTGGCCGACAGCTACTACACTCTGCTGATGCTCGACGAACAAGTGAAGGTCACTACACAGACTGCCGAGAGCTGGTGCGAGTACGTCAAGGCACTCCATGCCCTGATGAAGGCCGGCGAGGCCGACCGCGCCACCCTGAGCCAGGCCGAAGCCTCGCGCCTCAGCGCCGAATCGTCGCTCCTCTCACTCCAGAGGCAGGTGGCCGAACAGGAGAACGCCCTCTGCGCCTTCATCGGCGAAGTGCCCCGGCACATCGAACGCAGCGCGCAGGACAGACAGCAGTTCCCCGCCCACATGTCCGTAGGAGTGCCTGTCGAGCTCCTGTCCCGCCGCCCTGACGTACGGCAGGCTGAGGCCGCGCTGATGCAGGCCTTCTATGCCACCAACTCCGCCCGTTCGGCCTTCTACCCCGGCATCACGCTGAGCGGAAGCGCCGGGTGGACCAACAGCGGCGGAGCGGCCATCACCAATCCCGGCGCCTGGCTCCTGCAGGCCGTCGGCTCGCTGGTGCAGCCACTCTTCAACCGCGGACAGAACATCGCC
This sequence comes from uncultured Bacteroides sp., assembly GCF_949298305.1. Classification (GTDB taxonomy): domain Bacteria; phylum Bacteroidota; class Bacteroidia; order Bacteroidales; family Bacteroidaceae; genus Bacteroides. Next base: position 9,050 of record NZ_CASFWU010000087.1, read on the forward strand.
AACCTGAAGATAGCCAAGGCGCAGCAGGAAGAAGCCCTGCTGGCCTTCAGGCAGTCGCTCCTCGACGCCGGACAGGAGGTGAACAACGCCCTCATCCAATGGAAGACGGCACGCGAACAAATCCGCCTGGACAAAGAACAGGTGAGGCACCTGGAAACCACCGTATCGGACACACGCCTGCTGATGGAGCACGGCACGGTGAACTACCTGCAAGTGCTCACCGCCCGCCAGTCGCTCCTCTCGGCCCGGCTGACCCTGGCATCCGACCGTTACAGCGAGATACAGGGAGTCATCAATCTCTACCATGCCCTGGGAGGAGGCACCGACCAATAAAAACGAACGAACACAATATCTCAATCTACTCTCTTCATGATTCTGGTCGGGTGGTTAAGGAGTGGGAAAGTTAAGGAGTGAAGCCGATACTTTAGGTAATGGTTAATGATGTAACTTCTTCTTCCTGCGTCTTAAACTCCCACAAGTTTGACTTCGTCGTTTTTTCAATTCGGCAATCCGGAACTTGAACCAATATTGTGAAGTCAAATTGAAGCCCGCACCATTCGTGACGAACCGTGCGGGCTTGTTTTCTGCAAAGACGCAAGTATCAGGTTTACAGCGAGAAAGCAGTTTATTTCCGTTTGCCGAAAATAAACTCCCGGTTTAGTCGCTTTAAACTCCCGGTTTAGTCGCTCTAAACTGACAGTTTAGTTGCTTTAAACTGACAGTTTAATCGCTATAAACTGACGGTTTAGTAGCTCTCATCTTCCCTGAAAATCAGCGTTTAGGCCGTGCAAGCATCCTCCGTGCTCCGTGTAAGCGTCCACCGCGAGCCAGGCAAGTGTCCTGCAAATGCCATGCAAGTGTCCACCGGGCAGGGGACAGGTATCCCGTCCGACAGCTGCATCATTCCGGCCTGTTTCCGCTAAATACAAAACAGACAAAAGGCACAAGGCCCGCGAACCCTCTTTCAGCAAAAGGGTTCGCACGGCTTGTGCCTTCTGTCTCTCAGGAAAACGTTGTCCGCCTTACTCCAGCTTATGGATGATGAGACCCGAGCGCAGTTTGGGCTCGAACCAGGTGGTCTTGGGAGGCATGATGTTGCCTGTGTCGGCAATGTCCATCAGCTGCTTCATGCTGACGGGATAGAGGGCCAGGGCCACCTTCATCTCGCCGCTGTCCACACGGCGCTTCAGTTCGCCCAATCCGCGGATGCCGCCCACGAAGTCAATGCGCTTGTCCGAACGGAGGTCCTTGATGCCGAGTATCTCGTCCAGAATAAGGTTGGAAGAGATGGTGACATCCAGCACGCCGATGGGGTCGTTGTCGTCATACGTACCGGGCTTGGCCGTCAGGCTGTACCATTTGCCTTCCAGGTAGAGGGAGAAGTTGTGCAGGGCTGCGGGCTTGTAAATCTCCGTGCCCTTTTCCTCGACGATGAAGTTCTTTCCCACCGCTTCCAGGAACTGTGCGGGCGTCAGGCCGTTGAGGTCTTTCACCACGCGGTTGTAGTCGATGATGGTCAGCTGGTTGGCGGGGAAGCAGACGGCCATAAAGTAGTTGTACTCCTCGTCGCCCCGATGGTTGGGGTTCTGCTTGGCCTTCTCGGCACCCACCAGTGCGGCGGCGGCACTGCGGTGGTGGCCGTCGGCAATGTAGAGCGCAGGCATTTTGGCAAACTCACGGGTGATGGCTTCGATGTCCTCGGGGCGGTCGATAATCCAGAACGTGTGTCCGAATCCGTCGCCGGGCGCAATGAAATCGTAGACAGGCGGCTGGGCGGTATAACGGGCAATGAGGGCGTCGAGCGTCTTGTTGTCGGGATAGGCGAAGAACACGGGTTCGATGTTGGCGTTGTTGACACGGACATGCTTCATGCGGTCTTCCTCCTTGTCGCGGCGGGTCAGCTCGTGCTTCTTGATGACACCGTTCATGTAGTCGGGCACGTAGGCACCTACCACCAGGCCATACTGCGTCTTGCCATTCATGGTCTGGGCATAGATGTAGTAATTCTCCTTCTCGTCCTGCACCAGCCAGCCCTTGTCCTGAAACATCTGGAAGTTTTCGGCGGCTTTCTGATAGACGCGCGGGTTGTGCTCGTCGGTGCCTACGGGGAAGTCTATCTCGGGCTTGATGATGTGATAGAGAGACATCTCATTGCCTTCGGCCTCGGCACGCGCCTCTTCGGAGTTCAACACGTCGTAAGGGCGGGAAGCTACTTTTTCCACCAGCTCTTTGGGGGGACGGAGTCCCTTGAATGGTTTGATTGTTGCCATGATAAGATTTCAGATTTTAGAGTTCAATTTAGAGTTCAGACAAAAATGGCACACAGATGACACTGATTTAACAGATACCCACATGTAAAATCCTTTTTTAATTGATAAAAATAATCTGTGTCAATCTGTCTCGTCTGTGTTATCTGTGTGCCAAAATCAGATTAGCGGTTGACGCGGAACTTCTCGCAACCGTCTTTCAGGAAGCCTACAATCTGCTTGGCGGCAGCAATACCTGCATTGATGTTGGCTTCGGCGGTCTGTGCACCCATCTTCTTGGGTGTAGAGAAATAGCGGCCTGCAAACTTGGCAGCAAACGTTTCGTGAGCAGCCGGCATGATGTCGGCATGATGTCGGTCATGTACTTCAGGTCGGTACGCTCTTCCATCAGCTGAATCAGTTCGGCTTCGTTGATAACCTCCTTACGGGCTGTGTTCACCAGCAGTCCGCCTTTCGGCATCTTGCCCACCAAAGCATGATTGATAGAGTTCTTTGTTTCGGCAGTAGCCGGGATATGCAAGGAAACGACGTCGCATGTAGCGTACAGTTCCTCAGCCGAGCCAACCGCTTTCACGCCATCATTTTCGATAACTTCTTTCGGGCAGAATGCGTCGTAAGCATAGATTTCCATACCGAATCCCTTGGCGATGCGTGCCACGTTGCGACCCACATTGCCATAGGCATGAATACCCAGCTTCTTACCTTTCAGCTCCGTACCTGACGTACCGTTGTACATATTGCGTACAGCCATCACCATCAGTCCGAAAGCCAGTTCGGCAACGGCATTCGAGTTCTGCCCCGGCGTATTCATCACGCATACGTTGTGAGCCGTAGCAGCTTCCAAGTCTACATTGTCGTAACCGGCACCGGCACGTACCACAATCTTCAGCTGCTTGGCAGCATCCAATACTTCTGCGTCAATGATATCGCTGCGGATAATGATAGCATCGGCATCCTTTACCGCATCCAGTAACTTGGCTTTCTCACCATATTTTTCCAACAGAGCCAATTCGTAGCCTGCTGCTTCTATTTCCTTACGAATACCGTCTACAGCCACTTTGGCAAACGGTTTGTCTGTTGCAACTAATACTTTCATAGCTTTATGATATTAGAAAAAGAATTCACCACAAAATACACCCGTCATCACAGCCATCATCCGAAAAGAGTATCTGTGGTAATCAGCGTGCAATCTGTGGTGAACTACAATTGATTTATTTCAGATTAATGAAGTTTCTCGAATTCCTGCATGCAGTCTATCAAAGCCTGTACGCTTTCTTTCGGCATGGCGTTGTAGCACGAAGCACGGAAACCGCCTACCGAACGGTGTCCCTTGATGCCTACCATTCCCTTTTCGGTAGCAAACTTCAGGAAGTCGGCCTCCAGTTCCTTGTATTCGGGAGCCATTACGAAACAGATGTTCATGCGCGAACGGTCTTCCTTGGCAGCTGTTCCCACAAACAGCTTGTTGCGGTCGATTTCAGCGTACAGCATGTCGGCTTTCTCAATGGCACGGCGTTCCATTTCCTTCACGCCGCCCTGAGCCTTGATCCAACGCAAGGTCAAGAGAGCCGCATAGATGGGAACGACGGGAGGCGTATTGAACATGGAGCCTCCGTCCACATGGGTCTGATAGTTCAGCATCGTGGGGATGTGGCGGGAAACCTTGCCCAGGGCATCGTTCTTCACAATGACAAACGTAACACCCGCGGGAGCCAGGTTCTTCTGTGCGCCGCCGTAGATACAGATATACTTGGAAACATCTACCGGACGGGAGAAAATGTCGGATGACATGTCGGCCACCATCGGCACGTCTACATCCAGGTCTTTCTTGAGTTCGGTGCCGAAGATGGTATTGTTGGTTGTCACGTGGAAGTAGTCCACATCGGCAGGAATGGTATAGTCTTTCGGAATGAAGGAGAAATTGGCGTCGGCCGAAGAAGCTACCTCAACCACCTCGCCGAAAGCCTTGGCTTCCTTCATGGCCTTCTTGGCCCATGTACCGGTATTCAGGTAAGCCGCTTTCTTCTCCAGGAAATTATAGGGTACCATGCAGAATTCCAGACTGGCACCTCCGCCCAAGAACAGCACCGAATATCCTTCGGGAATGTTGAGTAATTCCTTGAATAAGGCCACTGCTTCGTCCACAACGGGCTGGAAGTCCTTGGCGCGATGGCTGATTTCCATCAGAGAGAGACCGGAGCCATTGAAATCTAAAATAGCCTTCGCTGTATCCTCAATCACCTCACGCGGAAGGATGGAAGGTCCTGCATTGAAATTATGCTTTTTCATTTGAAGTTTGTTTTGGTTATACAATTTCGTTCACTAATTTGCCTTTCGACTTTGCGAAATTACGGAATTATTTCCTTAAAACAAACCTTTCCTTATAAAAATCCTCCCAATATCGGTATTTTCCTATCTTTTTATTGGTTTATACAAGATATATACACCATATTGTCATGTTTACCTTCCAATAAAGAAATAAAAAGACAGATTGAAAGTACAAACTTCTGAATAATTACTATCCGACAGGTATCAGACATAAAAAACGCATATTTATAAGAGCAGGACAAATGAACCCTGTTCCACAACATAGGAAGGTATGTTTCACAACATCATTTCTATCAAAAGGACATCTAAAACACGCCATAATCCAACATAAAACAGGTCATAAACTACCATTTTAACAGAAAAACATCTGTTTTCTGGCAAAAACACCTATTTTATTTAGCTTCTTCAATCAAGGTCTTGATGCCTTTTATCTTTTCACCTTGCACCAGAGTGAGCAATTGGCGCACTTTACTGCGACGAACGGCCACAAAGGCATAATGTTCCTTCACATCGACCTGACCCACGTCCTCGCGGGAAAGCCCACCTTTCTTATATAGAAAACCCACGATGTCCACCTTGTTGAGTTTGTCCTTCTTTCCTTTTCCTATATATAAAGTGGACCAAACCGATTTAGGAGGTTTGGGTGTCTGCTCCGGCATATCAAACCAAGGAGTATCTGCCGGAATATAATCAGGCAACTGTTCTCCGGCATGCAGCAACAGATAAGAAGACCCGCGTGCATCCCAACGGGCTGTACGCCCGTTACGATGGGTAAAAGCCTCTTCATTTACCGGCAAGTGATAGTGAACCACGTGGTCTATGCCGGGAATGTCCAGTCCGCGAGAAGCCAGATCGGTAGAAACCAGCACGGGACAACTTCCGTTGCGGAACTTGTAAAGCGCACGTTCGCGGTCGTCTTGCTCCATACCGCCATGAAAAGCTTCACAAGGAAACTTACGCGACCGCAAAAAGGAAACAACCCGCTCCACACTCTCCCGATAGTTGACGAACACCAAAGTTGAACGCCCCTCCAGCATACAGAGCAAACGGAAAAGGGTTTCCAACTTGTCCTTGTCAGGAGAAAGCACCCGTTGAAGTTTCAAGCGGACAGTATCTGTTTCAGGATTCAGGAAATTCAACTTCAGCAAACCTTCTGTCCCGTTGCCCACACCGGCGAACTGCGGTATCTCGGCTGCATCGGTAGCCGAAAGTAATACCCGTTTCCTCAAAGAAGGCAGTTGCCCGATAACCTCTGCCATTTCTTCCTGAAAGCCCAGCTCCAAGCATTTGTCGAACTCGTCTATCACCAGCAGCCTGACTGTACGAGCGTCAAAATTCTGTTTTCGCAGATGGTCATTCATACGTCCAGGTGTGCCGATAATGACATCAGGTTGCAAGCCTTTCATGGTGCGGTGTTCGTCCATGGCCGGACGACCGCCATAGCAACTCATGACTTTAAAAGGAGTATTCATAGTCTTAAACACGGTCTCTATCTGTAGAGCCAGTTCGCGTGAGGGCACCAACACCACCGCCTGCACCTGTCCGCAAGAGGGTCTCAACGCACGAACCAACGGCAGCAGAAAGGCCAATGTCTTCCCCGAGCCGGTGGGCGAAAGCAATACCATGTCGCCCCGTGAGCCAAACGCATCATACGCAGCCTCCTGCATGGGGGTCAGGTGTTCTATATTCAGATGAGACAGTATTTCTCGAATTTCCATATGTTATCAAATTAATATAATTTAACGTGAGTTCGATATAAAATTAAAAGATAGTAAGTTGCCCGTCATTGATAAACTTTACATCAATGGCGGGTTTCTTCTCAAAAAAGCAATATGC
>NZ_CASFWU010000088.1 GCF_949298305.1 uncultured Bacteroides sp.
GAACACGTCGCGGAACTCGTCCTCCTGTTCGGGCGTATAGGCATCGCCTGCCGTGCCGATGTATTGGTCCAGTTCTTCGTCGTCGTAGTATTCCACTTTTTTGCTGACGGCCGCCAGCAGGCTTTCTTTCTCGCACACCTCGTGCTGGCCGCAACATTCCGAGTCCACCTGCACCACCTCGGGCATGGCTTCCAGTTCGCCGCTCTCCACCTGCCGGCGCAGGCGGCGGTTACGTATCATGCCGGCCACGGCGGCCACTCCGGCCAGGACTATCAGACTAACAATGAGTATCCACATACCTTATTTATATATAGAACGCTGCAAAGATACACAGAAATTGGGCATGGAGGGGCACGGCGGACTTAAAAAAGCGGAAACACACCGCTCTTTATCGGCCTTCCGTGTGCTCCGTGATGCCGAATCCCGCCGCGCGCAGGTCGTCCCAGTAGCGGGGATAGGACTTGCTGACCACGTGCGGGTCGTTGATGCGGATGTCCGTGCGGACGAGGCAGGCGGGGGCGAAGGCCATGGCCATGCGGTGGTCTTCGTAGGTGTCGATGGCGGGCTGTGCGTCGGCGGGGCAGCGCTCGCCGTCCCACCACAGGATGCTGTCCTGCTCGGCGTGTATGGCGTAACCCAGTTTCCTCAGTTCGGTGATGAGGGCATGGATGCGGTCGGTCTCCTTGATTTTGAGGCTTTGCAGGCCGCCGAAGCGGAAGGGAACGCCCATGAGGCAGCAGGTGACGACGAAGGTCTGCGCCAGGTCGGGGATTTCCACCAGGTCCTCGTCCAGCCGTCCGGCCGGTTCGCCCTGCCTGCTGAGCCTTACGCCCTGAGGGGTGAACTCCGTCTGCACGCCCAGGCGGGCGAAGAGTTCGGCGCCGCGGCTGTCGCCCTGATGGCTGCGGGCGAAGAGGCCGAGCAGTTCCACTTCGGGGCTGCCCGGAGCAAGGGCGGTCATCTGATACCAGTAGGAGGCAGCGCTCCAGTCGCTCTCCACGCGGAAGGGCGTGTCGCGGTAGCCGCCGGGGGCCACGGCAATGCTGCTCTCCGTCGTCCACCCGGCCTGTGCGCCGAAGTCGCGCATCAGTTGCAGCGTCAGGTTGATGTAGGGGCGGGAAATGATGTGGCCCGTCAGTTGCAGGTTCAGTCCCTGGGGCAGCGCGGCGCCTATCATCAGCAGGGCCGAGATGTATTGCGAGCTGACGTCGCCTGCCAGCGCTATGCTGCTGCCCGCGAGGCGGGTGCCGCCGATGCGCAGGGGCGGGAAGCCCTCGTTGCCCGCATACTCGATGTCTGCGCCCAGTGCGCGCAGGGCATCCACCAGAATGCGGATGGGGCGCTGACGCATGCGCTCGGTGCCCGTAATGGTGTGCGTGCCGGGCGTCACGCTGAGGTAGGCGGTGAGGAAGCGCATGGCCGTGCCGGCGGCGTGGATGTCTATCACGTCGGGCATGTGGTCCAGGGCGCGTATCATCACCTGCGTGTCGTCGCAGTCGCTCAGGTTCTCGGGGCGGGTGCTGCCTCCCGACAGGGCGTGGAGGATGAGCGCACGGTTGCTGATGCTTTTCGAGGCCGGCAGTTGCACGGTGGCGCGCAGTGCGGCGGGGGCAGTGAGTTGGTATTGCATGTCTGTGGTCCTTGCTTTGGTTTGACTGGTGCAAAAATAGAGAAAGGTGAGCGGAGAGGCAAATGAAAAACGCAGTTTTTCGATTTGTCCTCTCCCGAACCGCATCCTATTTTATCTAAAAATAGCGAAAGGTGAGCGGAGCGCCCAATGAAAAACGCAGTATCTAAAAATAGCGAAAGGTGAGCGGAGCGCCCAATGAAAAACGCAGTTTTTCGATTTGTCCTCTCCCGAACCGCATCCTATTTTATCCAAAAATAGCGAAAGGTGAGCGGAGCGCCCAATGAAAAACGCAGTTTTTCGATTTGTCCTCTTCCGAACCGCATCCTGTCTGATGGGAAAAAGTGGTGAAGGAGCTTGAATACGGATGAGACTGTAGCGGATGAAGGCTCCGCACCATGCTTGCATGGCTCTTCTTCCGTGCTTGCATGGCTCTTCCTTCATGCTTGCACGGCTCGCGGACGGTGCTTGCACGGCGGACGACTGTCTCCAGACACTGCCTTCATCCTGCCGTGGAGACGCTAACGGTCGGCTGTGTGCGGGAGAAAGAGCCTTCACACACGCTATTTTTCTGTTTCCTCCGGACTGCCTTCACGCTTACAATCCGAATCTTCGGCACTGATACCCTGCGGTTTGCGGTGAACCTTCGGCCTTCACCGCTTATGTAGGAAAGTGATGCTGCCCTGCGGCTTTCGGGCAACTCTTTTTGCGGGTGAAAGATGGCTGCATGTAACATGGAGAAAAGTGAAATGTAACGTAGGCGAAAGTGAAACCGTCTGACGGCGTATCCAGGAGTCCTGAAGCCTTTCCGTCACCCCCTGTTAACTTCTGAAAATGTTTTCCAAAAAGGGTGATAGGGGATATGGGCAAGTGTTACATGTCGTTGGAATTCGTCGTAACTTTGCCGCGCTTTTAAGTGAAATTGGTTTATGGTAAAAGAAAATTCCAAAGTGTTTTTGTTGATACTGCTGGGTATGCTGACCGCTTTCGGTCCGTTCGTTACCGACATGTACCTGCCCAGCCTGCCCTCGATGGGCGAATATTTCGGCACCACTTCCTCGATGGTGCAGTTGGGTCTGACGACCAGCATGATAGGTCTGGCCGTGGGGCAGTTGTTCTTCGGCCCGCTGAGCGACCGCTATGGCCGCCGTCTGCCTCTGCTGGTGGCCATGTGGCTCTTTATCGCTTCCACCCTGTTGTGTCTGTTCTCGCAGAGTATCGGGCAGTTCGTTGCCTTCCGCTTCGTGCAGGGCATTGCGGGCGCGGGCGGCATCGTCATTTCGCGTTCGGTAGCTACGGACAAGTATGCCGGGCGCGAGCTGGCCAAGATGCTGGCGGTCATCGGCGCCATCAATGGCGTGGCGCCTGTGGCGGCTCCCATTGCGGGCGGCCTGCTGACCGACCTGATAGGGTGGCAGGGCATCTTCTGGATTCTGTTCGGGCTGGGCATCGTGCTGCTGGCGGGGTGCATGCGCTTCCGCGAGTCGCTGCCCCGCGAGCTGCGTTCGGCCGAGCGGTGGGCCGACACGTTCCGCAGCTTCGGCACCGTGTTGCGCGACCGTCGCTACGTGTGCTACGTCCTCCAGATGGCTTTTGCCCAAGGCGTGCTGTTTGCCAACATCGCCTCTTCGCCCTTCATCGTGCAGCAGCATTACGGCTTTTCGGCCTTCGCCTTCAGCCTTTGTTTCGGGGTCAATGCGTTGGCCATTGGCGTGGCGGCCGCCCTGTCTGTCAAGTTCCACCGGCCGGAAAGCTGCACGCTGGCGGGCTGTTGCGGCATGGCCGTCGTGTCCGTGGTGCAGTGTGCGGCTCTTGTGTCGGGATGCAGCTTCTGGGTGTACGAGGGGCTGATGCTGTGCCTGCTGTTCAGCATGGGCATGACATTCACCTCGAGCACGGCGCTGGCCATGGAGAGCCAGCGCGAGCATTCGGGCACGGCTTCGGCTCTGCTGGGAGCGGTGTGCTTTGCCGCCGGCGGTGTCGTTTCGCCTTTGGTGGGCATGGGCAACATCCTTTCTTCCACGGGCATCACCTTCGTGGTCTGCGCCTTCTGCTCGCTGGCCTGCATGCTGGTGGCGTTGGGCCGTCGGCGTTCGCGCCTTTACTTTGCCTTCAGCACCTCCCAGAAGCGTTGAGGCAGGTGGATGTTCTCCACGCTGACGGCATCCCTGAAGAGGGGGGCGATGTCGGCGGGGCGGAATCCGGCGATGCCGCAGCCTATCTCGGTGACGAGAAACGTCAGTTCGCGATGCTCCCGGGCGAAGGCGATGAACTCGTCTACGTAAGGCTTGATTTCGGCAGGTCCGCCGTGCATGGTGGGTATGCCGTAGGTCCGGCCTTGCAGTCCGTTGCCCTGCCCCCACACGGCTCCCCACTTTTTCCAGGCCAGCAGGGCGGCACCTCCGCCGTGGGAGCCTTGCAGATTGCTGCCGAAGACGAAGATTTCGCCCGGCTTCAGTTCGGTGATTCGGTTTGAAGTAGTTCTCTTTTCCATGGTTTTATTTGTTTTTAACTCAACTTTCGCAAGCTCAAGTTGCAGTTGACGAGTAACAAGTTGACGAGTTGACAAGGCGTTTGTAGCGAGCCGTTTCCAACGGCACCTTATTAAAATACTTTATGTTTTCGCCTATCACCTTCCCCCTTCGAGGGGGAGCTGGAGAAGGCTTCCTTTTCACTCCTTTAACACCTTCAACTTTGGCTTCGCCGATTTTCAATTCGCACTTGCGAAACATAAAAAATTGACCATTAACCATTGACCATTAACCATTAACCATTAATCATATCACCGCATTGGCAATAATCTGGATGAACAGAATCAGGAAGACCATGGCAATGGGGTAGACGGTGGCGTAGGCCACGCCCGGAATGTTGCTGTCCGTCATGGAGTCGGCGGCGGCCAGTCCCGGCGTGCTGGTCATGCCTCCGGTGATGGTGCCCAGCAGGTCGAGGATGCTGATCTTGAACACGAACCATCCGGCCAGCACGGCCACCAGCATGGGCACCAGGGTGATGGCGGCGCCGATGCCGAACATCAGCCAGCCGCTCTCCTCGAAGGTGGCCACCAGCGTCCGTCCGGCCGAGGTACCCACTTCGGCCAGGAAGAGCAGCAGGCCCAGCTGGCGCAGCAGTTGGTTGGCGGGGCCCGACATGGACCACAGCACGGGGCCGGTCTTGCCCACGGCGCTCAGCACCAGCGCCACGATGAGGATGCCGCCGGTCAGGCCGGGCGAGAAGGAGAGCGAGTCGGAGAACGAGATGTTCAGCTTGCCGAACAGCACGCCCAGCACAATGCCCAGGGCGATGGGGAAGAAGTCCGTGTCGGACAGCTTCTTGGTGTCGTTGCCCAGCAGGCGGGCCATTGCCTGTATGCCTTCCTTTTCGCCCACCACCGTCAGCTTGTCGCCGAACTTCAGGGCGAGGTCGGGCGAGGGGGAGAGGTCGATGCCGCTGCGGCGGACACGCGTCACGGTGCAGCCGAAGTTCTTCATCAGGTTCAGGTCGCCCAGCTGCTTGTTTATCATGTCTTTCTTGGTGAGCAGCAGCGATTCGATTTCTTGTGTGTCGGCCAGCGGCAGTTCGCCTTCCAGGCGTTCGCCCACCAGAATGGACAGTTGGTTGAGCGACTCGTCGCTGCCCACGGCCTGTATGTAGTCGTTCTCGTGGAGGACGGCGTGGGCGGTGGGGATGGAAATGTCGTCCTGGTGCTTCAGGCGCGAGATGACGGCACCCGTCATGGAGCGTGCGTTGATTTGCGCCAGGCTGCGGCCGAACACCACCGGATTGCTGACGCGGAACAGGCAGGTGGTCAGTTCGGGAAACTCGCCGCGCCGTTCCTTCTCCAGCTTGCGGGCCTCCTGGTCCAGGTCGATGCGCATGAGGCGGGGCAGCAGCTTGACGAACAGAATGACGCCGATGACGCCGAAAGGATAGGCTATGCCGTAGGCGATGGAGGCCAGCGGAGAGTGGGTGCTGTCGATGGCGACGGCCAGTCCCGGTGTGCTGGTCAGCGCGCCGGCTATCAGTCCTACGGTGCTGGGCGTGTCGATGCCGAAGGCATATTTCAGGCCCACGGCCGTGAGCGCGGCCGAGCTGACGATGAGCAGCGTGATGAGTATCAGCGTCTTGCCCTTGCTGCGGAACGAGTCGAAGAAGCCCGGTCCCGCCTGTATGCCGATGGTGAAGATGAAGAGCACCAGTCCGAAGTTGCCCAGTTCTTTGGGGATGACGACTCCGAAGTGTCCGAACAGCAGGGCGATGAAGATGACGGCCGACACGTCGAGCGACAGGCCTTTGATTTTAATCCGGCCCAGCATGAAGCCCAGCGCCACGATGAGGAACAGGGCGAAGTAGGATGATTGTAGCAGGTCTGCAAACATAAGTTCAATGGTATATGATTTAAAGGTAACAAAGGTGCAGGCAAAAGGTTTGGGGCCGAGTAGAGTGTATCAAATGAAGGGACTGCTTTTCTTTAGGTACGGAATAACCTGGAAGTTGCAGATGCTTTTATCCTTCCCCGTTCTTCTTTGTGTTTTCCGTACCTAAAAATAACAGGATGTCTCAATCTCTTTTGATTTTTAGACATGCGCTTACTTCATTCCTCTGGCCTTATATACCTGCTCCTTGGCGTTGTTGATGTTCTGGAACTTCTCTTCGGCAGCCTTGCGGATGTCCTCACCCAGCGTGGCCACCCTGTCCGGGTGGTGCTTCAGGGCCAGGCGGCGGTAGGCGGCGCGCACTTCGTCGTCGGTGGCCGAGGGGCTGACTTCGAGCACCTTGTAGGCCTCTTCCAGCGAGTTGCCGCCCATGTTGAGCATGGATTCCACTTCCTGGGCAGACAGACTCATGTAGAGCGCCACTTCCTTCAGGGCTTCAATTTCGGCCTGGCACACGTTGCCGTCGCTCTTGGCAATGTTGACCAAAAAGTCCAGCAGTTGCAGCCGTTCGCCGTAGGAGAGGTTGGCTGCTATCTGGGCGCCGCAGTCGCGGATGGTGTTTTGGAAGGCCTGCGGGTCGCGGGCATCCATCTGCTTGCTTTCCTCGAAGAGGTTGAGCAGAATCTGCTGTCCCTCGCTGACGGCTTCCTCGCCGAAGTTGACACGCAGGAAGCGTCGGACGAACTCCATTTCGCTGTGCATGATGCGTCCGTCGGCACGGATGATGTACGAAGCCATGACCAGCATGGAGAAAAGGAAACTGTTCCGCTGTCCGGCATACGAGTTGTCTGTGGTGTTTCCTGTACTTTGATAAGTGCCCGACACGTCGAGGCTGGTGTCGAACAAAGAGCCGAGTGCGAATCCTGCCAAGGCTCCCAGCGGTCCGCCGGCCATGAAGCCGATGATGCCGCCAATCCATTTTCCTGCTCCCATATCTATCTGTTTTCTGTGTGAATTGTTCGGATTTCAGCAAGCTGCCGCTTGCGGTGTTTAAAAGAATTTGATAGTCCGCTCTTCGGCAATGGACCGCTTGGACCACGGGCTGACAGAGGTCCATAGAGCCAGGTCGTCGGCCGTTGCCGGATAGATGGCTTCTCCCTTCAGGTCGGCTTCCAGCGCTTTGAGCATGATGAAGTCCATGCCCCGGTGGTGGGTGTCGGTCTGCAAGGCCTCTTCGCCCCACAGCTGCCAGTAGCGGTGGTTGTAGCGTTCCACGTATTTCCCGTCAGGCTCCCACTGCTCGTAGGGGCTGCTTCCTTCGATGTAAATCTGCCGTTGCTCTCCCTGCCAGATGCCTTTGGTGCCCTGTATCTCGAAGTCCAGGCTGCGCGGGCGGGGCAGGGTGGTGTCGTGGGTCAGCGAAATCAGGATGCCGCTTTCGGTCCGCAGCTGGGTGACGATGATGTCTCCCGTCTTGACCGTCTGTTGCAGGTCTCCCCTCAAATCCCTGATGCGTTGCTTCATGCCCACCGCCTTCGAGGCAAACGAGGTCAGAGACTGTATCCGTTCCTTGCGGTTGATGCCCGCTATCATGCAGAGCGGGGCCAGGCCGTGGGTGGGGTAGAGGTCGCCGTTCTCTTCCTGATAGAAGCGGCTCCGCCAGACGCTTTCGGTCTTTTCGCGGTTGCCGATGTTGCCGGCATCGTCCAGCAGCATGTCGCGCAGGTCGTGCCGGTAGCCGCCGCGCATGTAGACAATCTCGCCCAGCAGTCCGGCCTGCACCAGGTTGCAGACGGCCAGGTTCTCGCGCATGAAGAGGGTGTTCTCCAGCGGGTAGACCCGGCAGTTGCGCTTTCGGGCCAGCTCAATCAGAGGCTGGTACTCGTCAATGCTGAGGCCGCCTTTGATTTCCAGTGCCACGTGACATCCTCTTTCCACGCATTGCAGGGCGTGCTTCACGTGGCATTGCCAGGGCGAGGCTATGAAGACCAGCTCCGGACGTTGTTCGTCCAGCATTTCCAGAAAGGCATCCTCGTTCCGGTTGTAGCAGGTCAGACCGGCAGCTTCGGCTTCGGTCAGTCCGGGGTCGGCAACGGCTGTCAAGCGGAAGAAGGGAATCTTCCGTGACAGCCGCAGCAGTTGTTTGCCCCGATAACCGGCCCCGATGAAGGCCGTCGTGACTTGTTTCTGTTTCGGAGTGAATGCCATTTTTTTAGAGCTACAAGTGATTAAGCTACGAGCAACAAGTAAGCTACAAGCTACGAGTTATGAGCTACAAGTTTGAACTACAAACTACAAGCTGAAGTGCCCCCATTTTTCTACAACTCGTCACTCGTAGCTTGTAGCTCGTAGCTAATAATTCAGATTCCTGCCAGTTCCAGCACCTTGTCCGCAGCGGCGCTTACGCCGTCGGGGTTCTTGCCGCCGGCAGTAGCGAAGTGAGGCTGACCGCCGCCGCCGCCCTGCATCAGCTTGGCAGCTTCTTTCACCAGCATGCCTGCTTTCAGTCCGCCGGCTACCAGGTTGTCGCTCAGCATGACGGTCAGTGTCGGCTTGCCTTCAAATACGGTACCGGCCACGAAGAACAGGTTCTCCGTGATTTCTCCACGAAGCTGGAAGGCAATGTTCTTGATGGTTTCGGCGGGCATCATGTGGGCACAGAACTTGATGACCTTCACGCCGTTCACGTCCTTGATGCTTTGCAGGAGTCGTTCCTTCAGCTGGCTTTCCTTTTCTTTCATATATTCTTCCAGCTGCTTTTTCAGTCCGGCGTTCTCTTCAATGTACTTGTGGATGGCACCTGACAGGTCCGGTGCATTGTTGAAGAGGGCTCTCAGGTCGCGCAAGGTGTCCTGGAAGTTGTCCAGCATCTCTTCTACACGGGCTCCCGTGTAAGCCTCGATGCGGCGTACTCCGGCTGCTACAGAACTCTCGGATACAATCTTGACCATGCCGATGTTGCCGGTGGCTGCGACGTGGGTTCCGCCACAGAACTCAACGGACGAACCGAACTGGATGACACGGACGTGGTCGCCGTATTTTTCGCCGAAGAGGGCGATGGCTCCCAGTTCTTTGGCCTCCTCGATGGGGATGTTTCGGTATTCCTTCAAGGGGATGTTGGCACGTATCTTGGCGTTGACCAGGTGCTCTACCTGACGAATTTCTTCGTCGGTCACCTTCTGGAAATGAGAGAAGTCAAAGCGCAGGGAGTCCGGTGTTACCAGCGAACCCTTCTGCTCTATGTGGTCGCCCAGCACGGTACGCAGGGCTTCGTCCAGCAGGTGGGTACAAGAGTGGTTGGCGGCGCAGGCGGCACGTTTGTCGGTGTCTACGCAGGCCATGGTCGGTGCTTCGGGGTGTTCCGGCAACTTCTTGGTGATGTGTATCGGCAGGTTGTTCTCCTTCTTGGTGTCTATCACTTCGATGGTCTCAAATTCGTTCACCAGCACGCCGGTGTCGCCCACCTGTCCACCGCTTTCGGCGTAGAACGGTGTGTAGTCCAGTACAATCTGGTACAGAGTCTGGTTCTTCTGCTTGATTTGGCGGTAGCGCAGGATGGAAACCTCGTATTCGGTATAGTCATAGCCCACAAATTCGGTGGTACCTTCTTTCAGTGTAATCCAGTCGCCGGTTTCTACGGCGGCGGCGTTGCGGGCGCGTTGCTTTTGCTGTTGCATTTCGGCATCGAATTCCTGGGTGTCGGCCGTCATGCCGTTCTCGCGCAGAATCAGTTCGGTCAGGTCGAGCGGGAAGCCGAAAGTATCGTACAGTGTAAAGGTGTCCTTGCCGCTGATTTCGGTCTTGCCGGCTGCCTTGGCTTCGGCCATGGTCTTTTCCAGCAGGCGGATACCTGTTTCCAGTGTGCGGAGGAAGGATTCCTCTTCCTCTTTGATGACCTTGGCAATCAGGTCTTTCTGTGCGTTCAGTTCGGGATAGGCAGTACCCATGTTTTCAATAAGCACGGGCAGCAGCTTGTACATGAAGGCCTGCTTCTGTCCGAGGAACGTGTATCCGTAGCGGACGGCACGGCGCAGAATGCGGCGGATGACGTAACCGGCCTTGGCATTGCCGGGCAGCTGGCCGTCGGTGATGGAGAAGGCAATGGTGCGGATGTGGTCGGCAATCACGCGCATGGCGATGTCTGACTTCTCGTCGTCGCCGTACCGTTTGCCGCTCAGTTCGCCGATGGCCTTCAGCATGGGCTGGAACACGTCGGTATCGTAGTTGGAAGTCTTGCCTTGCAGGGTGCGTACCAGTCTCTCGAAGCCCATACCTGTATCAATTACTTTGGCAGGAAGCGGTTCGAGGCTGCCGTCGGCCTTGCGGTTGTATTGCATGAACACGAGGTTCCAGATTTCAATCACTTGCGGATGGTCCTTGTTCACCAGTTCGCGGCCGGGAACCTTGGCTTTTTCTTCTTCCGAGCGGGAGTCGATGTGGATTTCCGAGCACGGGCCGCAGGGACCTGTGTCACCCATTTCCCAGAAGTTATCGTGCTTGTTGCCGTTCAGGATGTGGTCTTTGGGCAGGAACTGTTCCCAGTAGGAGGCTGCCTCGTCGTCGCGGCTCAGCCCTTCCTCAGGACTTCCTTCAAAGACGGTGGCGTAAAGGTTCTCGGGATTGATTTTCAGGATGTCTACCAGATATTCCCAGGCCCAGGAGATGGCTTCTTTCTTGAAATAGTCGCCAAACGACCAGTTGCCCAGCATCTCGAACATGGTGTGGTGGTACGTGTCGTGTCCCACTTCCTCCAGGTCGTTGTGCTTTCCGCTTACGCGGAGGCATTTCTGCGAGTCCGCCACTCTTTTGTATTTGGCCGGGTGGTTGCCCAGGATGATGTCTTTGAACTGGTTCATTCCCGCGTTGGTGAACATCAACGTAGGGTCGTCTTTAATTACCATCGGAGCCGAAGGCACAATCTGGTGTCCTTTGCTCTCGAAGAAACTCTTGAACGAGTCTCTGATTTCATTTGCAGTCAGCATATTTTATTCAAGTTTTTAAGTTTCGAGGAATTGTGGTTTTTGGGTTTTCAAGTCAGTCCGTTTCAAGGCGTTTTTGCCGTTGTCCGTCAGATTGCAGGCTGCCGGACTTGAAAGCTCAAGGATTCAATAACTTAAAAACTCAAAAAAACTGCGCAAAGATAACTTGTTTTTATTACTTTTGCCTCATCGTCAAGCGAAATATTTCCAAAAGATGCGCAAAGTTTACTACGTTTACAATCCACAGACCCAGACTTATGACCGGATTTATCCCACTATCCGTCAGCGGGCAATGAGCTATCTGCGCCGGTTGTTCATTGGGATGGGACTGGGTGCCGGTTGCTTCATCATTCTGCTGCTGGTGTTCGGTTCTCCTTCCGAGAAAGAACTGCGGAAAGAAAACAGCCGGCTTCAGGCGCAGTACAATGTGCTTTCGCGGAGGCTGGACGAGGCAATGGGCGTATTGCAGGACATCCAGCAGCGTGATGACAATCTTTATCGGGTTATCTTTCAGGCCGATCCCATTCCCGATGCCATCCGCCGTGCGGGCTATGGGGGAACCAACCGTTACGAGCATCTGATGGACCTGGCCGATGCCGAGCTGGTTGTCAATACGACCCAGAAGCTGGATATGCTGACCAAGCAGCTGTATATCCAGTCGCGCTCTTTTGACGATGTGGTGGAGATGTGCAAGAAACACGACGAGATGCTGCGCTGCATCCCTGCCATCCAGCCCATCTCCAACAAGGACCTGAAAAAGACCGCTTCGGGCTACGGCACCCGCATTGACCCCATTTACGGCACCACGCGTTTCCACTCCGGCATGGACTTTTCGGCCAATCTCGGAACGGATGTCTACGCCACGGGCGACGGAACGGTAGTGAAGATGGGGTGGCAGACGGGCTATGGCAATGTCATCATCATCGACCACGGGTTCGGCTACCAGACGTGGTATGCCCACCTGAAGGAGTTCCGCACCAAGCTGGGCAAGAAGGTGGTGCGCGGTGAAGTGATTGGCGGTGTAGGCAGTACGGGCAAGAGTACCGGACCTCATCTGCACTACGAGGTGCATGTGAAAGGGCAGGTGGTCAATCCGGTCAACTACTACTTCATGGACCTGAGTGCCGAAGACTACGACCGCATGATTCAGATTGCCGAGAACCACGGAAAGATGCTCGATTGAGAAGCCGTTTTTTTTTATTGACAACCAATAATCGGAAGCCATGCTGAATACCGACAAGAACCTGAAATTGTATTATTCCATCAGCGAAGTGGCCAAAATGTTCGACGTGAACGAGTCGCTGCTCCGCTTCTGGGAGAAGGAATTTCCACAACTCAGTCCAAAGAAGGCGGGCCGGGGGGTGCGGCAATACCGCAAGGAAGACATCGAGACGCTCAAGCTGATTTATCACCTGGTGAAAGAACGGGGCATGACACTGCCCGGTGCCCGTCAGCGCATGAAGGACAACAAGGAAGCTACCCTGCGCAATTTTGAGATTGTAGACCGCCTGCGGGCCATTCGTGAAGAACTGGTCGGCATGAAGGAGGCACTGGATGCCTTCTCGTCCGAGGACAACACGGAGGAAGCGGGCCAATGATTCCGGCCGGTTGATGGAGCGGGGCGGACGCTTCAGTTTTCGATGCGTGTCACCTGCTTGATGTTCTGAATCAGCTTCAGATTGTTGCAGATGGTGCGCACATCGTCCACATCGTGTACATACAGCTGGATTTTTCCTTCAAAGATGCCGTCGTTGGTCTCGATGGTCAGTTTGCGGATGTTTACGTTCAGCTGGCGTGAAATGACCTGGGTCACTTCATTCAGCAGTCCCATGCAGTCTATGCCCTTGATGTAGATGGTTACCAGGAATGAGAGTTGCTTGTGCATATCCCATTCCGTAGCAATGATTCGGTTGCCGTAACTGCTTTTCAGTCGGGCTGCTATCGGGCATTGCCGTTTGTGGATGATGATGCGGTTCTGGTCGTCCACGTAGCCCAGTACGTCATCGCCCGGTATGGGATGGCAGCATTCTGCCATGATGTAATTTTTCTTGATGGCTTCTTCTGTCAGTTTCAGTATCTGCTTGGTGTTTATTTTTTCTTGCGGTGCGTTTCCTTCCTGCGGCGTTTCGTTTTCCTTGTTTTCCTTGTTTCCGAAGGGGAATTTCAGTAACTTCTTCCAGCCGCCGGGCTTTGCCTTGAAAATGTTCCGGTCAGCGTCTCCCAATATGATTTTCTTGCTTCCGATGGCAATGAGCAGCTCTTCGTGGTTCTTCACGTTGTGCAGTCTTGCCAGTTTGTTCAGGGCGCTGTCATCCTTGGGGATGTCTTCCTTCTGGAGGAACTCTTCCAGTATTTTTTCTCCTTCTTTCAGATGGGTCTTAGCTTCCTTGCGCAGCAGGGAGGCTATTTTGTTGCGTGCGCGGGCCGTGGTGGCATACACTTCCCATTCGGGCTGCACACGCTGCGATTTGGATGTGAGTATTTCAACCTGGTCGCCGCTTTGCAGCTTGTGGCTGAGGGGAACCAGCTTGTGGTTGACCTTGGCGCCGATGCAATGGCTGCCTATGTCGGTGTGCAGGGAGAAGGCAAAGTCCAGTGCCGTACAGTTCTGCGGCATGGTCTTGATTTCTCCTTTGGGTGTGAACACAAAGATTTCCGATGCAAAAAGGTTCAGTTTGATAGTGTCCAGAAAATCGATGGCGTCGGGCTGAGGGTCGTCCAATATCTCCTTGATGGTATGCAGCCATTTTTCCAGTTCGCCTTCGTCCTCGCTGCCGCCTCCTTCCTTGTACTTCCAGTGGGCGGCAAATCCCTGTTCGGCCACGTCGTTCATGCGTTCGCTGCGTATCTGAACCTCAATCCATTGGCCGTTGTTGCTCATCAGCGTGACGTGCAGGGCCTGGTAGCCGTTGGCTTTGGGGTGGCTGACCCAGTCGCGCAGACGGTCGGGGTGAGGCTTGTAGATTTTGGAGATGGATACGTAGATGTTGAAGCAGTCGTTGAGCTCTTCTTCCGGACTGCGTGGTTCGAAGATGATGCGTACGGCCAGCAGGTCGTACACTTCCTCGAAGGGCACGTGCTTGGTCTGCATCTTGTTCCAGATGGAATAGATGGACTTCACACGGGCCAGGATGCGGTACTTCAGGCCCATCTTGTCCAGCTGCACCCGGATGGGGGCGGTAAAGTCCTTGAATACCTGGTCGCGTTCGGAGGCGGTGGCTCCGAGTTTCTTTTCGATGATGGCGTATTCTTCCGGGTGCTCGTACTTGAAGCTCAGGTTCTCCAGTTCGGTCTTTATCTTGTACAAGCCCAGTCGGTTGGCCAGCGGTGCGTAGATGTAGAGGGTCTCGCCTGCAATCTTGTATTGCTTGTTGGGCAGCATGGACCCCAGCGTGCGCATGTTGTGCAGACGGTCGGCTATCTTGATGAGGATGACGCGGATGTCGTCGCTCATGGTGAGCAGCAGTTTCTTGAAGTTCTCGGCCTGTGCCGATGCCTGGTCGCCGAAGATGCCGCCCGAAATCTTGGTCAGCCCGTCTACAATCTTGGCTATCTTGGGACCGAAAATGTTTTCAATGTCCTCCACCGTGTAGTCGGTGTCCTCCACCACGTCGTGCAGCAGGGCGGCACAGATGGAGGTAGAGCCTAAGCCGATTTCGTTGCACACAATCTTGGCCACGGCTATCGGGTGCATGATGTATGGCTCGCCCGAGCGCCGCTTGATGCCCTTGTGTGCCTGGTTGGCAAAGTTGAAGGCTTTGGTGATGATTTCCACACGTTTGCGGTGCTTGGTTGCCAAATAGTCGTTCAGCAACTCCTGAAACGCCTGTTCTATCATTTCCTTTTCAGCATTTTCCCGTTCAATCTGGCTTATATTCTCTTCCATATCCTTCTCTCCTAT
>NZ_CASFWU010000089.1 GCF_949298305.1 uncultured Bacteroides sp.
GGCCGAACGCTTCATCACGGTCATACCCGAAGTGGACATGCCGGGCCACATGATGGCGGCGCTGGCGTCCTATCCCGAACTGGGATGTACCGGCGGTCCATACGAGATTCCCACCCGCTTCGGCGTATTCCAGGAAGTGCTCTGCGGCGGCAATGAGCAGACCCTTCAGTTTGCCAAAGACGTGCTGAACGAGATTATGGACATCTTCCCCTCCGAGTATATCCACATCGGCGGCGACGAATGTCCCAAAGTTCGCTGGAAGGAATGTCCCAAGTGTCAGGCCAAAATCCGCGAACTGGGCCTGAAATCCACCCCCGAACACACGAAAGAGAACCAACTGCAGGCCTACTTCATGGGCGAAGTGGAGAAGGTCATCAACGCCCGCGGCCGCAAGATGCTGGGCTGGGACGAGATACTGGAAGGCAACCCCACCAAGACGTCCACCGTCATGGCATGGACAGGCGTGAAGGCCGGCATCAAGTCGGCGCAGCTTCAGCACAAGACCATCATCTGCCCCATCAGCCACCTCTACTTCAGCAACCCGGGCTACAACCGCCTGAAGGGCGTGACCAGCGTGGCGCGCGTCTATGACTTCGAGCCTGTGGCCGACGTGCTCACCCCCGAAGAGCGGCAGAACATCATCGGCGCGCAGGGCTGCATCTGGACGGAGTGGACCAAGGACAGCGTGAAGATGGAGTGGCAGATGATGCCGCGCATCGCCGCCCTGAGCGAACTGCAGTGGACCGACCCCGCCAAGAAGAACCTGGACGGCTTCCTCAAGCGCCTCCGCCACCAGCTGGACATCTACAACCTCTATGGCTACCACTACAAGCAGGACATTGAGGACGTCGTGATAGACGTCAATCCCTCGCCCGAAGGCGGACAGGCCCTCGTCACACTGAGCACCTTCGACAACGCCCCCGTCTACTACACCACGGACGGAACCGCCCCCACCGCCGCGTCGACACGCTATGAGGCACCCTTCGCCGTGGCCCGGAGCGGCAGCATCAAGGCCGTGGCCATCCGCGACGGCAGGGAGAGCAACGTGGCCGAAGAGAACCTGCAATACAACCTGGCCACCATGCGCCCCATCACCCTGGCCAACGAACCCGCCCCGCAGTTCACCTACAAGGGCGCCCCGCTGCTGGTGGACGGCCTCCCGGGCGACGGCAACTACCGCTCCGGCCGCTTCGTGGGCTTCTACGGCAAGGACCTCGACGCCACCATCGACCTCCAGAGCGAACAGGAGATTTCTTCCGCCTTTGTCAGCACCTACCTGGTGCCCGGCGACTACATTTTCGGCTTGAAGGGTCTTGAGGTTTATGTGTCCGACACGGGCAAGGACTTCAAGAAGGTGGCCTCCAAGACCATCCCCGTGCTCGAAAAGGGTGCGAAGAACAACGTCGCCCGCCGCGAGGAAATCAGCTTCGCCCCGGTGAAGGCACGCTACGTGCGCATCGTGGGCAAGGCCACTCCCAAGCTGCCCGCCTGGCATCCGGGTGCCGGCAGCACGGCCTTCCTCTTTGTGGACGAGCTGGGCGTCAACTGATGGCCGCCCCGCCGGCCGTGAAACATGGCCTGCTTTCACCGTGAAGGGACGATGTTTCACGGCAATGTGTTGAAAAAGAATGCGTTTCACTCCGTGTGTAGGGGTGAAACGCATTCTTTTTATTTCCTGTCTGCCGTGTGGAAGAAGGGGGCGTGAAGTCCCCTCGGAGGATGCTTGCACGGTCCGCGGACAATGCTTGCACGGTCTGCGGGGGATGCAAGTGTCGTCCGCGGACCGTGCAAGCATCCGTCTGGCGCGATGCAGCTGCCCGTCCGGGGCGGCCGCCGCCCTCCTCCGCCCCGGCCTTTATCCTATCTCCTTGATGAACGCGCGGCGGCGCTTGTGCTGCTCGGTGCGGAAGTACTCCCACTGTGCCTGCACCTTGCCGTTCAGCTCCAGTTCGGGGTTGCTTTCGGCGTACTCGAAGCCCAGCTGCTGGTAGACGGGGATGAGGTCGGAGAAGAGCAGCGCGTTGACGCCCTTGTTCTGGTATTCGGGCTTCACGGCCACGAGCAGCAGGTCCAGCACCGGGGCGCGGTGCTTGAAGAAGAGGGCCTTCAGCAGGTGGTACCAGCCGAAGGGCAGCAGCCGTCCGTGGGACTTCTGCAAGGCGCGCGAGAGCGAGGGCATGGAGATGCCCACGGCCACCAGCTTGTCGTCCTGGTCGGTGATGAGCGTCACCATGCGCAGGTCCAGGATGGGCAGGTACATCTTCACGTACTGGTCTATCTGCCGCTGTGTCAGGGCCGAGTAGCCGTAAAGCGGCGTGTAGGCCTCGTTGATGAGTTCGAAGATGGCCTGTCCGTAGTCGCGGGCAATCTTCTTGCTCGACGTGTATTTCTTTATCTTCAGGTTGTACTTGCGCTGGATGAGGTCCGAGATGCGCTTATGCTTCTCGGGGATGGCGTCGGGGACGAATATCTTGTACTCCACCCAGTCGGCGTCCTTGCGGAAGCCCATGCGCTCCATGTGCTGCGGGTAGTAGGGATGGTTGTAGATGGTGGCCATGGTGCCCAGCTGGTCGAAGCCTTCGACGAGCATTCCTTCGGCATCCATGTCGGTGAAGCCCAGCGGGCCCTGTATGTGGGTCATGCCGCGCTCCTTGCCCCACTGCTCCACGGTCTGTATCAGCGCGTCGGCCACTTCGGCGTCGTCCGTGAAGTCTATCCACCCGAAGCGCACCTCCTTCTTGTTCCACGTGCGGTTGGCCTTGTGGTTGATGATGGCGGCCACGCGGCCCACCGGGCGGCCGTCCTTGTAGGCCAGGAAGTAGTCGGCTTCGCAGAACTCGAAGGCGGCGTTCTTCTTCTTGTTGAAGGTATTGAGCATGTCGTCAAACAAGTCGGGCACAGAGTAAGGATTGTCCTTGTACATCTCGTAGTTGAAGCGGATGAACCGCTTCAGTTCCCGCTTGGTAGTAACTTTCTTGATTGTAACAGCCATATTGTCTTTAGATTGTGTCCGCAAAGATAACACTTACCGCCCGTTTTAGCCAAATTTCACAGAAAGTTTTTGGCGCGGCGGGGTGCCGGGAGCGGCGTGACCGGTCGTTCCGCAGGCAGACGGTCGGTTCCCCCGCAGGCAGACAGTCGGTTTCCCCGCAGGCAGACGGTCAGTCTTCCCGCAGGCAGACAGTCGGTCTCCCCGCAGGCAGACAGTCGGTCTTCCCGCAGGCTGACGGAAGGTTTTCCTGCGGGAAGACCGGAAGGCCTATTCCTCCATGCGCACCACCTCGGGGCCCAGGTAGGAACGCTTCAGGCCGCCGAAGTCTATCACGACCTTCTGGATGATTACGCCGGGGTCCTTACACACCAGCTTCAGCGTGTGGCGGCCGGGCTTGTCCACGGTGAGGCGCAGCATGTTGAGCGTGGTGTTGCGGGCCACGTTCTCGTTCCACTCGCCCGAGTATTCCTTGGCCGTGTTCGAGGCCAGCTTGAGCAGGCCGTCGTCTATCATCACGCCGAACGAGGTGCCCGTGCCGCCGTGGAGCGGGAAGGTGGGCACGGCATAAATCCAGACGGAGACGGAGCCGGCGTTGAAGCTGTAGAAGTCGTACTCGGCACGGGCGGTACGGCCGATGACGTAGGTGCCCTGCGAGGGTGCCAGCGGGTCGCCCAGCTGCACACTGCCGCCTTCATAGCCCAGGCCGGGGATGGTGCGTATCTTCACCTGCTCCGTGTCGTGCTTGCGGTGGTAGCGGGCGGGGTCGATGGACACGCAGCCGTTCTCCTCCAGATAGAGCCCCTTCAGCTCTTCGGGGCGGGGCGAGGCGGGGTTCATCACCGTGAGCAGGACGGGACGGACGTCGGTGCCGCAGCGTAGGGTAAGGATGCCGGTCAGCCTGTCGGCGGCGGGCAGCTTGTCCCAGTCTACCCAGACGCGGAGGCGCTCCTCGCCGCCGAGCTTGCCGCGGCGTTTGCCGACGACTATCCACGGCTCGGACACTTCGGCCGTCCACTCCAGCGGCTTGCGGCCCGTGTTGTAGAGGTCTATGTAGGTGTCGCGGCGGGTCAGGCTGTTGAGCACGGGCAGGGTGTTGGTGCCGCCGTGGTTCAGGTCCTGTCCGGGGAGCTGGATGCCCAGCCGTCCCTCTTCGGGCAGGTCGATGGTGGTCGTGGGCGGCATGTTCTGGTAGGTGGCCACCCAGCCGGGCGCCAGGGCCATCATGTGCCGCCACTTGCCGTCCAGCTGCTCGTTGTAGAGGCGGGTGTAGTGGCCTATGCTGTCGTGGTAGGACCGTGCCCGGTCGGCCGTCTCGTTGGTGAGGCTGCGCCCCTGGCGGGCATACCAGCGGTTCTGCTGGGCGGTGAGCATCTTCTTGTTCATCAGGCAGGCGCCCTTGACGGGATAGAGCACCAGCTGGTAGAAGCTGGGCTTCAGTTCCCCGGGCAGGGAGCGCCAGATGCGCCCGGCCTTGGCGGCAATGCGGTCGTACTCTTCCATCCGCCTTTCGGCCTCGCGGTAGTTGGTGAAGGAGAAGTCGGTGTCGGTCATGCGCTCCTGGGCGTTCTCCGTGTTCCACTCGTAGCCCCAGCCCATGGCTTCGGGCTTGCGCTGGAAGCCCAGCCGGTAGTAGGACGAGAGGATGTCCGCCAGGTCGTCGTGCCACTTGTCGCCGTAGATGGCGGCCAGGAAGTCGGGCTGGTGGCGGACGATGTTGTCGTAGTCGAAGGCATCCATGTCCCAGGCCATGTCGAGGAACGTCTTGATGCCCAGTTCGCCGGGCTTGATGTCGCCCACGTTGAGCAGCCAGTAGCGGCGGGCCCCCGTGGCGTAGGCCTTGGAGAGTTCTTCGTACATCAGGGCGGGCGGCGTGGTGTTCAGCCAGAGGTAGTCGTGCGGACCTCCCAGGTAGGAGATGTGGTAGTAGACGCCCGACCCTCCGCGGCGGGCGGCCTCGGCGGGGGTGTTCAGCTTCTTGATGTAGCCGTAGTTGTCGTCGGGCCAGACGAGGGTGATGTCGTCCGGCAGGCGCAGGCCGCGCTCATAGATGTCCAGCACCTCCTTGTAGGGCACGAATATCTGCGGGATGGAGTCGATGGGGGCGTCGATGTGCCTGCCGAGGATGTTGCGCTGGTCGGCGATGACCTCCTCCACCAGCGACACTTCCCGTTCCTTGGGCACGCCCACCAGCCCGGAGTCGTGGATGCCGCGCATGGCGATGGTGTAGATGTTCTCATAGGGGGCGTTGGAGGCCACGCGCTTGTCCAGCACGTCGAGGATGCCCTGCCGGTTGGTGAGGTAGTTCCACTCTCCGTTCACGTCCTTGTGCCACTCCGTCACGTTGTTGAACAGGAGGGGCTCGCAGTGCGAGGAGGTCATGACGATGGCGAAGCTGTCGGCCACGAGCTTGTTCTCGGGATATTTGTTGAACGCGCCCGACGAGGGGTGCATGGCGGGGGCCAGCATGTTGCCCTTCAGGCGCAGCAGCAGTTCGCAGACACGGGCGTAGGTTTTGGGGCCGATGTCGCCCAGTTGGGGGTCGAAGGTCTTCGATGCCCAGGGCGTGATGCCCCAGCCCTCGTCGTTGATGAAGATGCCGCGGTACTGCACCGAGGGGGCTTTGGAGACGTAGCTGTCCGTCAGCAGGTAGACGGACTTCTTGCGGGCGACGGGCACGTCGGCCCACCAGTAGAAGGGCGACACGCCCATGGCCTCGGAGAGGGTGAAGAGGCCGTAGGCCGTGCCGCGGCGGTCGGAACCGGCAATGACCAGCGCACGGCCCACGCCGCGGAAAGGCTTGTCCACCGCCTGCACCAGGTAGCGTTCCCAGCCGCCGCGGATGGCGGATACGTCCAGCTTGCCTTCCTCCACCAGCGCGTCGATGAAGCGGCTCTGCCCGACGGTGCCCGCCACGATGAGGGGCGCGGCGGTGTTCACGGGCGCGGCAGACAGCACACAGCCGTCGGTGCCCGTCACCCGCCCGATGTCCTGCGCAAAGAGGGCCGCCACCTTCTTCACCACTTCGTGGTCGGCGGGGTCGGTCAGGATGCGTGTCTGCTGCCCTTTCGTTGCGACGGCAAAGCAGGGACCGTCCGGCCTCCGCTCGGAGACCGCAAGCTGGGCACGTGCCGTAAGGGCAGACAAAAGCAGCAGTGCCGGCAAAAGTAATCTATATGTTTTCATTGTCTGTATGGTTATTGGTGTGAATGACAAGTTGAGGGGTTGCCCCGGGTCAGTAGCCCGGGTTCTGTTCCAGCACTGCGTCCGTATTGGCCTCGATGGCCGACTGCGGAATGGGCCACAGGTTGTACTTCTCCAGCATGCCCATGCCGTCGCCGTTGGTGGCGGGGTCGGCATAGTAGGGATTGCACTTTATGACGCGGTCGTAGAGCTTGCCCAGGCGCATCAGCGTCAGGCGGCGTTTCTCCTCCACGCCCAGCTCGCGCATCCGTTCGTCCAGGATGTAGTCCAGGTCCACCTGCTCCGCCTCCACGGGGCGGGCATGGGCGCGCTCCCTGACGGCGTTGATGTCTGCCGCCGCCAGTTCCTTCTCGCCCAGGTTCAGGTAGGCTTCGGCACGCAGCAGGTAGGTCTCGGCCAGGCGGAACATGTACTGGTCGGTGTAGGTGGTGCCGGCAATGCTCTTCAGCTCGTAGGTGGCGGCGTTGGCATACAGCTCGGCGGGATGGTTGTAGGGGGTGGTACACTTGGACGGGTAGGCGTAGAGGAAGCGGCCGGGGATGGTGGTGCTGCCGTCCTGCCCCACAATCAGGTTGGCGGGCGGGTTGTCCACGTCTATCGTGTCGATGCCGAACTGCTCCCTGAAGGAGGGATTGTTCACGGCAAAGCGGCGCACGAAGTTGTGGTTGGCGTTGCGGATGTCGTTGTCGAAGTCGCTCTGCCAGATGGTGTGGCTGTAATGCTCTGTGGTAATGCCCCAGCCTATGCCACGGCCACCCGTATAGTCGCCCACGGGCCAGAGGAAGGGCGAATAGTCCTTGATGACGCCGTTCTGCTCCGTACGCAGTTTCACGTCGCGCACCATGGGCGCGCAGTGGCGCTCCAGCATGTAGTTGCCGTCCAGTTTCAGGTCGGCCGTGGAGCTGCCGCCGCCGGGCAGGTTGGTCTCGAACTGGATGACCCATACGCCCTCCGTATTGCCTGCGCCACGGTTCTGGTTGTTCATGCGGAAGAGGTCCCA
This sequence comes from uncultured Bacteroides sp., assembly GCF_949298305.1. Lineage (GTDB taxonomy): Bacteria > Bacteroidota > Bacteroidia > Bacteroidales > Bacteroidaceae > Bacteroides. Next base: position 7,194 of record NZ_CASFWU010000089.1, read on the forward strand.
GTAGACATCACCCGGCGTCTCCGTGGCGCGCGAGCCGAAGCGTTCCTTCATCAGTGCCAGGGCGGGATTGCCGATGACCCGGGAAGCGGCATCGACGGCCTCGCGATTGTCCCCCGTGGCCAGGTAGAGCTCTGCCAGCAGGTGGCAGGCAGCGGCAGAAGACACCTCGCCGTCCTTCACCGCCGCAATGTCCGGCAGGTGTTCGGCGGCATATTTCACGTCGTCCAGCGCCTGGGCCAGGGTCTCCTCCTTCGTGGCCCTCACAAAATCGGTCTTCGGGGCGGAAACCTCCTCCAGGGTGATGGGCACTCCGCCGTAAAGGTAGGCCAGTGTGCGGTAGGCCAGCCCACGGAAGAAGCGGGCCTTGGCGGTGAACAACGTGCGGGTCTCTTCGGGGAAGGACGTGGCGCCCACCCGGCAGATGATGGCGTAGGCGTCGGCAATGAGCTTGTACAGGTAGTCCCAGTGCGCCTTGGGGATGTTGCCGGTGGGGTTGTAGGCGGCGGTCATGTTGCCGTGGCGGTTGGAGGTGCCGGGCTCGCCGTCGTAGAGCAGGTCGGTGCCGTAGATGTAGTCGAACGGTGTGTTCTCGTCCGCCCCATAGAACTCCTTCCGGACGGAGTAGTAGAGGCCGTTGACGGCCATGTTGAAGTCGGCCTCGGTGATGTAGGAATTGTCTGAGCTCATGAAGTCCTCGGGCCTTTCTTTCAGGAATTCACTCTCGTTGCACGAGGCAAGGAGCAGACACAGCAGGATGTAAACGATATTCTTGTTCATGGCATTATTACAGGGTTAAGTTTAAACCAAAAGTGAAGCTTCGCAGTACGGGACGGCCGTAGTAGCCGCTGTTGGCCTCGGGGTCCCATCCTTTCCATTTCGTGACGGTGAACAGGTTCTTTCCGCTCACATACAGGCCCAGGCTTTCAATGCCCGTATGCTTCAGCCAGGCTTTGGGCAGGTCGTAGGACAGGTTGACGTCCTGCAGGCGGAGAAAGCTGCGGTCCTGGTAGGCGGTGGGGACAATGGCGCCGGCCGTCGTGGAGCGGGAGTAGGTGGCCCCGGGGTTGTTGGGCGACCAGTGGTCGGCGGCCAGCTCGGCGGGCATGTTCCAGCGGCGCGCGTTGGCGTCGCCTCGGTTCAGCGCGCTGGAGTTGGAGCCCAGGTAGCCGTCCTTTCCGCTCAGGACGGAGTTGAAGAAGAAGCTGAACGTGAAGTTCTTGTACCTGAAGCGGTTCATCAGACCCATGCGGCAGGCAGGGTCCTGGTCGCCTATGACGACGCGGTCGTCCACGGTGATTTCGCCGTCGCCGTCCACGTCCCTGATTTTGTAATTGCCCGGATGATAGCCGGCGGGAATGTCGTCGTCCAGCTGGTAGATGCCGTCGATGATGTAGCCATAGATGGCCGAGGTCGATTCGCCGATGAACAGGTTGCTGGCCACCAGGTCGTCTTCCTTGCCGTCGCCGTCAGTGTCCTTGCCGAAGAGGGTGACAATCTCGTTGGAGTTGGACGAGATGTTGAACGTGGTACTCCACTCAAAGTCGCGGGTGCGGATGTTCTGCGAGGTCAGCGAGAGCTCCACGCCCCGGTTCTTGATTTCGCCGATGTTGGTGCTCACCGTCGAGAAGCCGGTGATGGTGGGGATGGCCATGTCGTAGAGCAGGTCGCGCGTCACGGTCCGGTAGGCCTCCAGCGAGCCGTAGAGGCGGTTGCCCAGCAGGTTGAAATCGATGCCGAAGTTGAAGCCCTCGGTCTTTTCCCACTTCAGGTCCTTGTTGGCCATTGAGCTGATTTGCTGGTAGATTTCGGTAGAGCCCCCGTCGCCGAACACGTAGCCGGGGTTGGTGTTTACCTGCGCAAGCGATTTGTAGCGGCTGGTCTGGTTGCCGCTGATGCCCCAGCCGCCCCTGATTTTCAGATAGTCCACCCAGGAGACGTTGAAGAAGTCCTCCTCGGAGAGCAGCCATCCCAGAGCCACCGAGGGGAAGACGGCGGTCTTGTTGTGCTCGGCAAAGCCCGAATAGCCGTCGCGGCGCACGGTGGCCGTCAGCAGGTAGCGGTTCTTGTATTTGTAGTTCAGGCGCACCATCTGGTAGAGCAGGGCCTCGCTCCAGGCATCGGAATTGGTGAACTGCTCCTTGCCCAGCTCCAGGCTGTTGTAGCCCAGCGTCAGCCGGGGGAAGTTCTGTGCCTTGGCCTCGGTGTAGTTCTGCTTCCGCTCGCTGGCTCCATAGAGGAAGGTGGCCCCGACGGAGTGGTCGCCGAACTCGCCGTTGTAGTTCAAGATGTTGTCCACCGTGTAGTCGTAATAAGAGGTGTGCTGCTTGTAGGCCTCGCCCGTCAGGCTGGCCCCGTAGGGATTGGCCTGGAAGTGCTCGTCAATGCGGTAGTTGTTTCCGTAGTTGATACGGTAGGTCAGTCCCTTGACGGGCAGCTTCACCTCGGCATAGAAGTTGGCGAAGAAGTAGTTGTGGCGCTCCTTGTCCACCACGTCCGAGCCCATGAAGGGATTGGTGTCCAGCGTGGCGAAGGGATAGGGAACCAGATCGCCGTTCTCGTCGTAGGGCTCAATCAGCGGGTTCTGCGTGAGCAGGGCCCAGTAGTTGGGTTCGGCCCCGTCCTGGTTGACGAAGGAGGCAAACGACTGTACACCCACCTTCAGCCACTTGAAGGGGTTGGCGTCCAGGTTGACGCGGATGCTGTTGCGGGCAAAGTCGTCGTTCAGGATGACGCCCCGCTGGTCGGTATTGGCATAGGAAATCAGGTAGGACATTGCTTCGCCACCGCCCGAGAGCGAAATCTTGTTCTCCCACATGGAGCCCGTCTGCGTGCCCTCGCTCCACCAGTCGTAGTCGTAGGGCGAGATGCCGTCGGGCTGCGTGTTGTCCAGCATCACCTTGTCGGGCAGGTAGTCCGCCAGGCGGAAGTCGGGGTTGGGCGTGGTATAGTCGGGGCCGATGTAGGCCTTGTCATACCAGAACTCGCGCGTGAACGAGAGGTATTCCTCGCGGTTCATCGGACGCAGGTCCCTGGTGGAATTGGACAAGGTGTAGGCCGACGAGAAGCTAACCTTGGCCTTCCCTGCCTTCCCCTTCTTGGTGGTGATGAGCAGGACGCCGTTGGCCGCCTGGGCTCCGTAGACGGCCGTTGCGCTGGCGTCCTTCAGCACGTCGATGGAGGCGATGTCGTTGGGGTTGATGGAAGACAGCGAGCTGGTGTAGATGATGCCGTCCAGCACAATCAGCACGCTCTTGTTGCCCGAGAGTGTGTTGGTGCCGCGGATGGAGAAGGAGGGCGTGCTGCCCGAGGAGGTCGTCTGCCCCACGTTCAGACCGGGCACGCTGCCCTGCAGGGACTGGAGCAGGTTGGAGTTGGGGGCCTTCTCAAAGTCCTTGATGTTGGCGCTCACCACCGCTCCCGTCAGGTCGGACTTCTTCATGGAACCGTAGCCGACCACCACCACCTCGTCCAGCATCTG